>JAZQOM010000062.1:0-24133 GCA_045627885.1 Eubacteriales bacterium | reverse complement strand
TGTCTTCCTAAGACCGCTTGGCCTCCGACTTCCTGCCAATTCGTGTCACCCGTTCTTTCGTTAAGCTTTTTTCTCGGGATAATATTTGTCGAGAAATTCGGGCTTTATCCTCTTGAGCTCCGACTTCGGGAATATCGAGAGAAGCTCCCAACCTATCGTGAGCGTCTGCTCTATCGTGCGGTTTTCGTTAAAGCCCTGATTTACATAGCGCTTCTCGAATTCGTCCGCGAATTTTGCATAGAGTCTGTCCATCGGCGTAAGAGCCGCTTCGCCGAGCACGACCATAAGCTCCTTTGCCTCTTTACCTCTTGCGTAGCATGAGAAAAGCTGGTTCATCTGGTTTGCGTGGTCTTCTCTCGTCTTGCCCGCTCCTATTCCCTTATCCTTAAGTCTCGAAAGTGACGGGAGTACATCGACGGGCGGCATTATGCTCTTTCTGTAAAGCTCTCTCGAAAGGATAATCTGTCCCTCCGTGATGTAGCCCGTAAGGTCGGGAATCGGGTGAGTTTTATCGTCTTCGGGCATCGTTAAAATGGGAATCATCGTGATAGAGCCGCTTGAGCCTATCTTTCTGCCCGCACGCTCGTACATCGTGGCAAGGTCGGTATACATATATCCCGGGTAGCCTCTGCGGCTCGGAACTTCCTTTCTCGCCGCCGACACCTCGCGGACTGCCTCCGCATAGTTTGTGATATCGGTGATGATGACAAGGACATGCATATTCTTTTCAAATGCAAGATATTCCGCCGCCGTGAGCGCCATTCTCGGTGTGGAGATACGCTCTATCGCAGGGTCGGACGCAAGATTCATAAACAACACGGTACGCTCTATTGCGCCCGTCTTTTTGAAGTCGTTTATGAAGAATTCCGATTCCTCAAATGTAATACCGACTGCGGCAAATACTACGGCAAAGTTTTCGTCCTTGCCGAGCACCTTCGCCTGTCTTGCTATCTGTGCCGCAAGATTGGCGTGAGGAAGTCCGGATGCGGAGAAGATAGGCAGCTTCTGACCTCTTACAAGCGTGTTAAGTCCGTCTATCGTGGAAACGCCCGTCTGTATGAATTCCGAGGGGTAGTTTCTCGCCGCGGGATTTATGGGAGTTCCGTTGATATCCTCGTATTTTTCCGGAATAATCTCGGGGCCGCCGTCTATGACCTTGCCCATACCGGAAAAGATTCTGCCGAGCATATCGCCCGATACGCCGAGCTCAACTCCGTGACCTAAAAATCTCGCCTTGCTCTGCGCAAGGTTGATGCCCTGTGCGCTCTCAAAAAGCTGAACAAGCGCATTCGTGCCGTCCACCTCGAGCACCTTGCAACGCCTTACGCTTCCGTCGGGAAGCTCTATCTCGCCGAGCTCGTTATACTTGACATTCTCTACCTGCTTTATAAGCATAAGAGGGCCCGCAACTTCTTCTATTGTTCTGTATTCCTTAATCATTCCGCTGCCCCCTCTCTTACAAGCTCTTCAATTTCCGCGTCTATCTCAATCTTAATCTTTTCGTATTCTTCCTTATAGCTCGATATCGGAACTGCCTTCGCTCTGCCTATCGCCTCTCTTACGGGGAGATTCGACAGCTTTTCGACATCCGCACCCTTTGCTATTGCCGCTCTGCCCTTTTCTCCGAAGCAGAGTATCAGCGAAAGGAGCGCCATCTGCTTTTCAAGGCTTGTGAATGAGTCGTCGGTATCAAAAGCGTTCTGCTGCAGGAAGTCTTCGCGGACTGACCTTGCAACCTCAAGCGTCATTCTGTCCGCAGGTGAAAGCGCATCCATACCGATAAGCTTTACTATCTCGTCAAGCTCGCTTTCTTCCGAGAGAATTCTCATTATTTCCGCGCAGGTCGATGACCACGACGAAGATACATTTTTGTCAAACCACTCGGAGAGCTGCTCTTTGTAAAGAGAATATGAGTTAAGCCAATTTATCGCAGGGAAATGGCGTCTGTACGCAAGTGAGTAGTCAAGTCCCCAGAACACTTTTACGATACGGAGCGTTGACTGCGTGACGGGCTCGGAAAGGTCACCGCCCGTGGGTGATACCGCGCCTATCGCGGTTATTGAGCCGACGGCATCATCGCTTCCGCAGGTCACAACCTTGCCGCTTCTTTCATAGAACTGTGCAAGTCTTGATGTGAGATATGCGGGATAGCCCTCCTCGCCGGGCATCTCTTCAAGTCTGCCGCTCATCTCGCGGAGCGCTTCCGCCCAGCGTGATGTGGAGTCTGCTATAACGGCTACGCCGTAGCCCATATCGCGGAAATACTCCGCTATGGTGATACCCGTGTAAATGGACGCCTCTCTTGCCGCAACGGGCATATCCGATGTATTTGCGATAAGCACCGTGCGCTTCATAAGTGAATATCCGCTTCTCGGGTCTTTAAGCTCGGGGAATTCGCGGAGAACATCCGTCATCTCGTTGCCGCGCTCGCCGCATCCGATATAGACAACTATATCGACATCCGACCACTTCGCAAGCTGATGCTGTACTACCGTCTTGCCGCTTCCGAAAGGCCCGGGAACGCAAGCCGTGCCGCCCTTTGCTATCGGGAACAGAGCGTCGATTATTCTCTGACCGGTTATCATGGGCTCTTCAAGTGAGAGCTTGCGCTTATACGGTCTCGGAATACGGACGGGCCACTTCTGCGAAAGCTTGACATCAACTATTGTGCCGTCGTCTTTCTTTATCTTACCGATAACCTCGGTGACATCGAAATCGCCGCTTGAAAGCTCGATGAGCTCGCCGCTTACCGTGGGCGGTACCATTATCTTCTGCGTAACAACCTCGGTCTCAACTACCGTTCCGAGTGTGTCGCCGCCTGATACCTTGCTCCCTATCTGCGCTATTGCGTCGAAATGCCATTTCTTTTCCCTGTCGAGTGCCGGCTCGTCAATGCCCTTGGTGATGTTGGTGCCGTACTTTCCGAACATTGTGTCAAGAGGTCTCTGAACGCCGTCGTATATGTTTTCGATAAGTCCGGGGCCGAGCTCGACGGAAAGAGGCATATCGGTAGAATACACCTTGTCGCCGGGGCCTACGCCGGCAGTCTCCTCATATACCTGAATGGAAGCCTTGTCGCCTCTCATCTCGATAATCTCTCCGATGAGCTTCATCTCGCCAACGCGCACGACATCGAACATATTGGCGTCACGCATACCCGAAGCGACTATGAGAGGGCCTGATACTTTTTCTACAATTCCTGTTATCATAAAAATTATTTCCTTTCCGAAGCGATATCAGTTTTCCCTGAAAAGTATATCTGCGCCTACCGCTTTTTCGACGCATTCCTTTACCTCGGCAAGTCCGTAGCCGGTTGAGCCCTCGGAGCCGGGAATGACGATTATCGCGGGAGTTGCATTATATCTGTACTTTGCAAGAACGGCTTCCATCTGCGATGCAAGCGCATCCTTTATGAATATGACGGCGTAATTTTCCGTCTTTACAAGCTCTTTTATTACGCTTTCGGCTTCCGTGGTATTCTGCGCGGGATATACATCAAAGCCGATGGCGATGAAGCCGAGCACATCGGTCTTATCGCCTATTACGGCTACCTTATACTGTGCCATGCTTCCTCCTTATAAAAGTCCGACGGAGAGCAGCGACTTTATCGCCTGACCGTCAAGCTTTGCCTTTTTGCCCGATACGATTATGCGGATGTTCTTTATCTCGCTTTCGCGCTTCAGCACATACGCAAACACATCGGCGCAGTTATCGCTCTTATACGCGGTATCGCGTACCTTTTGCGCCTCATATTCCTTGACAAGACGCTCCGTTGAGGACGGTGTCTTATCTTCGAGAGCCGCAAGCTTTATCGCAAGAGTCGAATAATCCGTGTATTTCAGCTTTTCGATGAATCTGCCAATTCCGCCCTCTGCCCATTCCGGCTTTATGCGTGAGCCTTTTATGCAGAATTTTTCGGTTTTTTTGACGCTCCAACCGAGCGATATCGCTCTGATTATTACTTTGATGTTCGTCAAATCCGAAAGTAATACCGCATATTCCTTCGGGAATTCGAAGCCGCAGTTTTCGGCGGCGGCATTCATATCCGCAAAGCAGGCAAGGTCAAGCTCCGTGTCTATGAGCTGCGGGTCGGGTGCGGCGGCGTAAGCGTCAGCCGCCTCTTTTGCGGCAGCTCCCATATTTGCGGGAAGCTTTGAAAAATCTCTGTTTTTTACCGCAAGGATTACATCGGACGCCTTTACGGAGCCGACATCTATCATAAGTCCCTCGGGCTCTCTTTGACAGAAAAGGCACTTGACCGCCGTCTTGATATTGTGGCAGTCGTACTGCAAGCGCAAAACATTCTGCGCGGCGGGAAAATCCTTCATCAGCACGGCAAAGTCCGAGTAAACCTCGTAAAGCATGGAAGAAAGCGCTTCTTCGATATCGGCGCCCTTTTCCGTGCGATAGCCTGCCTCCGAAAGCGCTCTCGGCATATCCGACAAATCATTTGAGTCGGCAAGCCGCAAGAGCTTTTCCGCGCTCATTATCCTGTTTCCGAGCGCCTTTGCACGGGCTCCGGAGCTCAGAAGCTCCATCTGATTTTTGTTATCCATACCGTCACCTTATGCGAACAGTCCGTGTACGGCAACCGATGCAAGCTCGCTGTATGAGCCATTTATCATCGTGTCGAGCATACAGTTGTACTCCAAATCGCCGTACTTTACTATGACGCCGCAATCGAATTTGACTGTTTTATCCGAAAGCTTAAGCTCCGGCTTGGAAGCGCTTTTTGCCGCGGCATTGACCGTGTCGAGTATAAGACCGGCAATTTCGCTGTCGCATTCGCAAAGAATGAGCTCTCCGCCCTCTTTATCGCATAACGCGTCAAAAGCAAGCTTTGCGTAAAGCTCTGCGCGGTCTTTGCCTTCAAGTGCGACGATGCGCTTTTTTGCCCTTGCTATAACATCTTCAATAAGCTCGTTTTTTGTGCCGAGCATCATATTTCTATGCTGCATGGAAACAGCGGCGGAAACGCCAGTATCGCTGTCCTTTTTTACAAGAGCCGCTTTATCTGCATACTCCTTGCGGACGCCGTCTGCCATAGCTTCATATTTCTTTTTGATATTCGCGGATTCTTCCGACGCATCGGCAAGAGCCTTCATACGGAAATCCTCCGCCTCTTTTTCGATGCGGGATGTGAGATTTTTGAGGTCGTTCATTGTCTTACGCCTTAAATACGCTGTTGAAGTTGAGTATCAAAAGAAGCGATACGAGAACCGCGAATATAGCGTATGTCTCTACAAGAACCGCGGAGATTATCGCTTTGCCGGATTCCTCGGGGCGCTTTGCGATAAGTCCGATGCCCGCTGCGGCAACCTTGCCCTGATGTATTGCGGAAAGATATCCGACTATCGCTATGGGCAGGCAGGCGACGAGGTAGTACATTCCCTGCTCGGGAGTGAGTGTTACCGCATTACCGCCGAGAATATTCATATTGTTGATTACCATAAAGCCTGTGATAAGTCCGTAAATGCCCTGCGAGCCGGGGATTGCCTGCAAAACGAGCGCGCGACCGAACTGTGAGGGGTCTTCCGCGATAAGTCCCGATGCGGCAGAGCCGACGGTCATAACGCCTTTTGCTGAGCCACTGCCCGCAAGTGCGACGGCAAGTGCGGCGCCCAAAAGCGCGAGGTTGTTGCCTGAAAAGATAAGTGCAAGAATCTTCGAGAATGTCATTTTAGAGTTCCTCCTTATATATGATACCGTTGTATTTTGTACTGTATTCGATAGGCTTGAACGCCCTGCCGCCGTCCTCGTAGAAGTGTCCGAAGAATTCGATGTACTGAAGTCTTCCCGTATGGACATAAGTGCCGAGAACATTGAGCGCAAAGTTCAAAAGGTGTCCGAATAAGAACACAAGCACGAACATTATGAGTCCGCCGAATGAAAATCCGTTCATCGTGGCAAGCAGGTTTGCAACGCTTGCGATAACCGTTGACGCAAGTCCGAGTGCGAGTATTCTCGAATACGAGAGCACATCGGACAGAATGTTGACGGTTGAATAAAGGCTTGTGATTCCCTTAAAAAGCTTCATAAAGATATTCTTTTCGCGCCGCCCCTGCGTGAGCACGAGTGCCGCGGCTCCGGCTATCGCCATCCATTTTCCGACCGTGGCGACTATAGGCGGAATTCCCGATACAAGTGCGCCTGCGCCGAGTGCGACAAGTCCGAACAAAAACAGATACCACGAGCCGACATCAAACAAAGCATCGAGAATATGCCCGCGCTTTATCTGCAAATAGCCCGCCATTCCCATACCGAACATAACCTGAACAAAGCCGAGCGCTATTCCGATTATGAGAAGCACCATCGGGCTTGCAAGCGGGTCTATAATGTGCGGCCACGAGTATTCTTTTACGCCGAGCCAATTCTGCGCTATGGCTGTGGGCAGGTCGCCGAAATAGCCGTTGAGGCATATACCCGAGATTATACAAAAGATGCCGCATATTCCGAAGAGGTGCAGAAATTCTTTCATTCCCTTTTTCGGCTTTATAATGAGAGGGCCCAAGAAGCCGCCGAGCGCGAGAATGAGTCCGTAGCCGACATCGGCAAACATCAATGCGAATGTGACTACATAGAAAAGGCTCATCACAAATGACGCGTCCACGCCTCTGTAATGCGGGAGCGAATACATCGCCTCGACCTGCTCGAAGTGCTTGGCAAACTTGCCGTTCTTGAGCTTGACGGGAACATCGCCGTCCTCGTCCTTTACATCTCTTGCTTCATAGTAGCACGGGTATTTTCCGAGAAGCGAGAACAGCTTTTTCTCATCGTCGGCAGGATACCAGCCCTCCATTATCACGCAGGAGGATGTTGACGGAAGCTTTGCCTTGAGCTTTTCAAGCTCAAGCCTTGCGTTTGCTCTGTCGAATCCGAGCTTTAAGCTCTTCTGATTCTCCGCGGCAAACGAAACCGCCTCTTGCTCTGCGTCCGAAAGCTCCTCTTCGAGCTGTTTCTTTTTATTCTCCGCTTCGTGCAATAAAACCGCGGCGGTTTTTTCCGAAGCCGTAAAGCTGTTGCGGATAAAGCCGTTTTCCGTTATCGCCGACATGGTTTTATCAAGCTCGGAGCGCGGCGTGAATACCGCAAAATATGCTCTGCCCGCGTGCTCCCCTATATCGCAGAAGTACGCTCCCGATTCTTCGTCAAGCGCATCGACGGCTGCTTTTGCGTCGTCGGTGTCGGCAAAGCTTCCGAGAATAATCTGTGTGAATTTTGTAGCTTCAAGTCCCAAAGGTGCATCGTAGTTTACATACGGCGCATACGCGGCAATCTCCGTATCGCACGCGGCAATCCGTGAGCGAAGCTCCGTTGTTTGCTTTGATAGCTCCGCGGCTCTCAAAAGCGTGCCGTCCTCCGTCTGCGCGCTTTCGACCTGCTCTTTTGTGAGATAATCAACAGGCTCGAACAGCTTTTTCTTTTGCCTGTCGTATTCTTTACAAAGCGCAAGTGCCGATGCGTACATCTCAAGCTTTTCCTCCGCGGCGCTTATCGCCTCGGCGTTTGACGGAAGCTCGAGAGTTTCGGCGTCTTCGACGGTGAACTGCTCGTACGGGAGCACCTCAAGGCAGGAAAGCCACGAAAGCTTGTATAACATATCACTCTCGGCGCTTTTGGCGGCGGCTATCGTGATATGCTTCATCCTGCTTATCGACATTTTTTACCTACTATCCTTTCACATACGGCGTCAGCCGAAAGCTCCAGCTTTGATGCGGCGGCGTTCTTTGTCATCTCGCACTGGGCAAGACTTTCGATTCTCGCTGCCTCAATTTTCTTTTGCGCTTCGGCGTCAAGCTCTTTTTTATACAAGTCGAGCTTTTTCTCTTCTTCGAGCCTTATTTTTTCGACAAGCTTCTTGCCGGAGGCTTCCGCGTCTGCAATAAGCTTTGCCGCAGCCGCTCTGGTTTGAGCCATACTTTCGGAAGCGGCAGACTCGCTGTTTTGTATCTGCCGGATTATATCCAAAGCCATTAAATAAATCTCCTTTCGGAAAATATACTAATCAAATTTATAATAACATATTTAATATAATTATTCAATATTTATCGCAAAAAAAGTTGCATTTTTATTTCTTCCTATTTATTGTATGATAAATGCGGTGCAACGACAAAAAATCGGCTCCCCGAAAAGGGAGCCGATTTTGCAAGTGATTTTATTCGGTTATTATTCAGCAGGAATAACTTCGATTCCGCATACATGGGGGTTAGCGCCGTTGTACCAGTAAAGGAATGCTTCAACATTAACCTTGTCGCCTGCCTTGAGTCCCTTAACTGCAGCGTATACATCGCTTGTAGCGGGAACTTCATCGGTCTCAACGGTGAGGCTGTATGTTGCTTCGCCGACTGTTACATCAAAGTAAAGGTCGCTTCCCTCTTCGCCGGAGCCGTCCCAGTTGTAAAGGAATACGGGCTCTTCTGCAGATGCGCCGTCTTTTCCTACAACAACCGCGCCCTTAATGGAAACGAACTTGTTCATTTCATTGATGAGCTCGTCTTTGCCCAAAAGCTCGGTGATATCCGTTGCTTCTGCAACATAAGTGCCTTCTTCAATCTCGTAAGATGCGTCGCTTTCGCAGTTAATCTCAACTTCGCCTGACCACTCGGACTTAAAGCCTGTTATCTTGAGCTTTGCGCCCTTTGTGATTTTAGCGGCTTCGTCAGCTGTTAAAGGAAGTCTGTATGCGTAGTAAGCGCCGTCTCCGTCCTGGAGATAGATGTTTGCGTTTGCATACTGCTCGTTGTAAGCGAGCTGCTGAACGAATGCTTCGATGACAACCTCGCTGTCATTCTCGGCAGCCATATATTCTGCGTATGTCATTACGCCTTCGCTCTTTGCGTTGATGTCAACGGTAGGCTCGTCATCGGGCTTATCGTCATCGGGGTTTTGTTTCTGCTCTTCGTTGGGCTTCTTTTCTTCAGCGGGCTTTTCTTCTTTTCCGCAGGAAGCAAAGCAGCAGAGAACAAGCGCAAGTGCAAGGAAGAGTACAAGCAACTTTTTCATTGGTTTTTTCTCCTTTAATAAATTATTGTGTCTTTATTTCAAATGCTTTTCGGCATTTGTTATAACAATTATACTCCCAAATTGTGAAAAGTCAACAGTTCTGTTATTTTTGATGTCTTTTCTTTTTTATCAAATCTGTCAGTACATAGGCGCCTATGAGAATCCATGCAACCACAAGGCAGACTATAAGAGCTATCGAGCCTGCGGGAAGCTTTCCTTCGAGCGGTGCAAGCTCGTCGCCTGTCTGCTTGCCGTTTCCGTCTGCGCTTTCGACGCTTATCTGGTCAAGCTTATACTGCGTTACCGTATCGGAGAACAGTTTATCGAGATATGCGTCGTCAACGGTCTTTTTTCTGCGGACGGAGAGAGTCACATTCTCTATAAGTCCGCCTGCCGCGTCACGGAGCGATGCGGAGCCGCTGAACACGGGTGTTGTAAATGTATTTTCGGTATTTTCAAGAAGAAGCTTTGACGCCTTTATCTTTATATCGTAATGTTCTTCGTCGCTTCCCTCTGCGGCAAGATATTCTTTATATTCTTTGCTCTCCTGCGCCTTTGTTGTTACGGGAACATAGCCCTCGGTTTCCGAGTAGGCAATCTGAACATCGTTTGTGAGAAGAAACTGCGCGAACATCCACGAAGCAAGAACCTCTCCCGTATCTTTTTTGTTGAATATGCAGACGGACGGGCCTTGCGAAATCATCTGCGGAGCTTCCGCGTCGTACTGAGGAATCGGCATAACCGCAGTCTCGAATTCGACGAGATTCTCCTCCGGTATATCCAAGAGCGGCGCGTGTGTGCCCATCCATGTAGCGCCGGCGGTCGAGTCAATGGCAAATATGCACTGTCCCGCGTTGAGGAAGTTTGCGGGGTAGCTCGAAATCTTGAAGGTGGAGAACGCCTTTGTTTCGGCGTGCTGTTTAATCTCCTTGAGAAGCTCTCTTGTTGTGTCGTTGAACATCAGCACCTCGCCGTTTTCCGAGGAATATCCGGCGCCTTTTTGGCGGAGCATCTGAATCATCATATTATCGGTGGACTTATATATAAACGGAATCATTACCTTTTGACCGTTTACCTTGAAGGTCTCGTCATCGTTCTTTGCGGTAGCCGCCTCGGAAACCTCCCATATAAAGTCCCATGTGAGCACTTCGGGAAGCGTAAAGCCGAGCTTTTCGACATAGGTTTTATTGATGTAGCAAGCCTCGGTGGAACGCATAAACGGAACGGCATAGTATTCTCCGTCTATTGCGCATTCGGCAAGGAATTCCGGAATTACCTCCGAAAGCGCGGGAGAATCGTACAAAAGCTCCGTTCCGCCGAAGCCGTATTTTTCATTCGAAAACAGCTTTGAGAGCGGCGCAACGACATTCTCGCCCTTGAGGTAGGTCGCGATATGGTCGGGATAGCTTATGCAGACATTCGGCGTCGTATCGGTGGCAATATTTGTGATAACATCGTTGTAAATCTTGCCGTAGTCCGTGTATAGCTTCATATTGACCTTGATATTCGGATAAAGCTTTTCAAAATCCCTTATCGCCTTTTCGTATATCTCAGTCTGCGTCTTGTTTGTATCGTTCTTTGCCCAGAAGCTTAACTCGTAATTTTTCGATGTATCGAATTCGTCGGGTATTACAAAGGCTTCTCTCGGTCTGCTCTTATGGCACGATGTCAAAAACGGCAGGCACATAAGGAGCACAAGTGCAATAGATACAAGCTTTTTCATCCCTTTGTTCCCCCTCTCGATACGCCTTCCATAATCTTTTGACGGAAAATGAGGAACAGCACTATAAGCGGAACGGATATGGCTACAACCGCCGCCATCATCGCGGGGATGTTCTCTCTGCCGAAGCCGTTTTCGCGAATTTCCTGAATTCCGTTTGATACAAGGAAGTATGCCTTGTCGTCCGTGATGAGTCGCGGCCATACAAAAGAGTTCCAGCACTCAATCACCTTTAATATTATTACCGTGACTATCGTCGGGCGGCTTATCGGAATCATAACCTTAGTAAGATAGCGGAAATCCGTCGTGCCGTCAACCTTTGCCGCCTTGTAAAGCTCGTCGGGTATCTGCTCAAAATTTTCCTTGAGAAGATAGATATAGAACACCGATGTAACGGACGGGAGAATAAGTCCGGTAAATGTGTTGCGTAAGTTCATATCGGTTATTGTGACGAAGTTGGTTATCACGACAAGCTCGTTCGGTATCATCATAAGCGCAAGGAACAAAGTGAACACAAGATTCTTGCCCTTGAATTCGAGCCTTGCAAACGCATACGCCGCAAGTATTATCACAACAATCATCAGAGCCGTGGTCGCAACCGTGAAAATCACGGTATTGAGGAAATATCTGCCGAGATTTACCTGCGTGAACGCGTCCGTGTAGTTCTTTAGCGTCGGAGACGACGAATAGAATTTGGGCACGAATTCCGAGCTGTATTCGCCGTAGCTTTTTACAGATGAAAGTATCATCCAATAAAACGGAAACAGTACAAAGAATGCCCAAAGCGTGAGGAAAAAGTATATTACGGTTTTGGATACGGCGTTTTTCGCCCTTGCGGTTTTTTCTATTTTTGCATATCCGTTATTCATTCAAAACGCACCTCCCTTAAACCCTGTTCTGCTTTTTGGATACAAGCAGATTTATGCAGGTTATCGTCAGCACGATAAAGAACAGAATTATCGCCGCCGCAGATGCGTATGACGGATATCCGCCGCTGTTACCGTAGAGCATATCGTAGACATAGCCGACTATGGTATTCATTCCCGCGGCGTTGAGCTGTGTGCCGAATATCGCGACGACATCGCTGTACGCCTTGAATGCGCCGATAAAGCCAGTTATTACAAGGTAGGATATCATCGGGGAAATCATCGGGAGCGTTATCTTTGTAAATACTCTCCACTTCGGCGTCGCATCTATCTTGGCTGCGTTGTAATAATCCTTGTTTACGGATGCAAGCGCGCTTGTGAGAATGAGTATCTTGAACGGGAGCACAACCCACACCGTATAAATACACAAAACAAGCATTTTTGCCCAATACGGGCCGTTTATAAAGTCGACGCTTGAGCCGCCGAACAAGCTTATCAGTCTGTTTATAAGTCCGTCGCTGTATTCGGTCTTCTGGAAAAGAATCATAAATACAAGTCCGACCGCGAGAGTGTTTGTGACATACGGCAGAAAATATACCGTCTGATAAAGGCTTTTGACCGGCTTTATCGAAGAAAGTCCGAGAGAAATGAGAAGTGCAAGTCCCGTTGATACGGGAACGGTGATAATTACAAGTATAAATGTGTTTTTGAGCGCCTGAAGAAAGCTCGGGTCACGCAGTACATAGGAATAGTTGTAAAGTCCCGTGCCGTTGAAGCTCTGCGAAGCGAAGTTGTACTGCTGCTCAAACGAATAGACGAAAACATCTATCAGAGGGTAAAACATAAATACCCCCAAAAACAGTATCGCGGGAAGCAGGTACAGCCATCCTTTGAAATTGTTGTTTTTCATTTTCAAGCCTCCGTATTGACGCGGATGCGTTCTTCGGTCTCTTTGTCGAAAATGAATACCTTATTCGGTCTGAGAGAGAATGCGGCATTCTCCGCTCCGATGATTCCGGCGGCGCTCTCCGCGCTTATTATCGAGCGCATACTTCCCGAAATGCACGACGGATGCGTCGATACGACGCTTGTATCTCTGCCCATTACCTCTATTCTCGAAATCTTGCAGACAAATGCGCCGTCATTATTGAGAACAAAGCCCTCCGGACGGATTCCGACAAGCACATCTTTATCCGGTGCGCCCTTTGCGTCGAGTACCGGAACGCCGCCGATATAGAGCTTTCCGCCCTCTGTCTTGCCTTCGAAAACATTTATCGGAGGAGTGCCGAGGAATTTCGAGACAAAGAGATTTACGGGATTGTCGTAAACCTCCTGCGGCTTGCCCATCTGCTGAACCAAGCCTTCTTTCATTACGACTATCATATCCGATATGCTCATCGCCTCATCCTGGTCGTGAGTGACGAACACCGTTGTTATCTGCGTCTCTTTCTGTATGCGGCGGATTTCTTCTCTCGTCTGAAGTCTGAGCCTTGCATCAAGGTTTGAAAGAGGCTCGTCCAATAAAAGCACCTTGGGAATCTTTACAAGAGCTCTTGCTATTGCGACTCTCTGCTGCTGACCGCCGGAAAGCTCCCCGGGACGCCTGTTAAGATACGCTTCTATCTGAACAAGTCTTGCGGCTTTGAGCACTTTTTCTTCCATTTCCTGTTTTGAAAGCCTATCCTTTCCGCGCAGGTTTTTGAGCGGAAACATTATATTCTCTTTTGCGGTAAGATGCGGGTAAAGTGCATAGTTCTGGAACACAAGTCCGACGCCTCTGTTCTCGGGAGGAAGGTCGGTCACATCATCGTCACCGAAAAACAACCTTCCGGAAGTCGGCTTTTCAAGTCCGCAGATGAGGTTGAGAGTTGTGCTCTTGCCGCATCCGGACGGGCCCAAAAGTCCGATGAGCTTGCCGTCGGGTATCTCAAAATCAAAATTGTTTACGGCGATTACATCAGTACCTTTTTTATTTCTGTTGGGAAATTTTTTAGTGAGATTCTTCAAGGTAACTTTCATTATTATCGGTTCCTTTCTTTTATTTCACAAAATAATGTCGTGTAAGTGCGCGGGAAAGTCCGTCAAGTCCCGGATACAAAAGCCTCTCATTTACATTCATCTGGTCAAGAAGGTCGCGAACCGCCCATCTTATCTCTTTTTTTATGATGTAGCGGACTGTGTTTTCCGTACATTCGTCCAAAAACTTTTCTATATCCCCCATTCCCGACGGTATTATCGAGAAAAACGAATACTGATTTATTATTCTCTGGTCTATCGACGGCGGCTCTATGTTTACAAGCGCCGACGAGCCCATATCTTCATCGTACTGTTCGAGCGTACCGACTATTCTCGAAAGGTCGTCCACCGTGAAAATAAAGGTCTTGTTCTTTGAAAGCGCTTCTTTGTATTTTTCGGGAAGATTGCGGTTGACATCTCTTGTGTCGATTCTCCAGACAACGCAGTCGCGCTTGCTGAGCTTTTCAAGATTATGCTCCTCCGTGGAAAAGTGCAGTGCGATAAGCGGAGAGCGTGTCCAGTCCATAAGTCTTGTGGGAAGCCCGTGGTGCTGACCGACCATCATCTGCTTCCACACGGAGCTCTGCAAGGTGGGGTCTACTATGCTCGCATACTTTGTGAAATTGCGGAGAATCGACGGCTCAAGCTCCTTGTGAAGCTCTTTACAGCTCAATCTTAAGCTCGTCGTCAGATTGAATGCCGAGTTAGGCAAGCCTCTGTAAAGGTACTCGCTTCGTATCCTCTGTATGCTTTCGTTGTACTCATGGTCGGAGATAAGCTTCATCACTCCGTCCATACTGTCTATTATTTCTGTTTTTATCATCCTGCTTCTCCTCTGTTTCAAAAGATACTGTCAAGGCTTCCGTTAATAATATATTATCACAATCTTCCGCGCGACGCAAGAGATTTGCTATTGAACGCAGCATTTTTTTGTGATACAATTCCATTGTGAAATCGGGGTGATATCTTGAACATAATTGAAATATCCGAGCTTTCGGACACAAGGCTCGACGCGTATGTAAAGCTTACCGATGTTCAGCTTCGCAACCGTCTTGAACCCGAAAAAGGAATATTCATAGCCGAAAGTCCGAAGGTGATAAATCTCGCCTTAAATGCCGGCTACACGCCGCTTTCTCTTTTGATGGACAGGCGGCATATCGAAGGACAGGGCGCGGAAATAATAGAAAAATGCGGCGATGTTCCCGTGTTTACGGCGGATTCCGATGTGCTCGAAAAGCTTACGGGATATGAGCTTACACGGGGTATTCTGTGTGAGATGAGGCGTCCCCTGCCGCGGGACTTGGAGGCTCTTTGCAAAAGCGCAAACAGAATTGCCGTTTTGGAAGGCGTGGTCGATGCCACAAATGTAGGCGCGATATTCCGCTCCGCCGCGGCTCTCGGCATAGATGCCGTACTCGTCACGCCGACCTGCCGTGACCCCCTTTGCAGAAGAGCGGTGAGAGTGAGTATGGGAACGGTATTCCAGATTCCGTGGACGAGAATCGGAGAAAAAGAAAAGGATTGGCCTTGTGCCGGAATGGCAAAGCTGAAACAGCTCGGATTTACCACCGCCGCCATGGCGCTTACCGATGACAGCGTCGGTATAGACGACGAAAATCTCGCAAAATGCGAAAAGCTCGCGATTATTCTCGGCACGGAGGGCGACGGGCTCTCGAAGAAAACCATCGCTTCCTGCGATTATACGGTTAAAATTCCCATGGCGCACGGAGTTGATTCCCTTAATGTCGCCGCGGCAAGCGCAGTCGCGTTCTGGCAGCTCCGCAAAAGATGAAATTTTGTGAGATTTATTGATAATAAGAAAAAAACGGCAAATACGCAGTAAAAAAATTTGCAAAACTCTTGACAAACGCGGTTTTTGGCTATATAATACTGCCGTTACACTATGCGGATATTATGCATCTTTGGAGGCGACAGTCGATGAAACTTGATTTTGAGCCTCTTCTGTCCGGCGAAAAGAAAGAAATTTCTTTCAATTACGAGCTGACGGATTTGGGTGCAGATGCAGGTGCAGAGCTTGACGGTGTTTGTAACATCTCAGGCAAAGCGGTGGATATGGCAGGCTACATCAGTCTCGAAATGGTCGCCGATTTTCCTTACAAAACCACCTGTGCCCGCTGTGCAAAAGAGCTTTCACGCATCCTTCATATCGAATACAAATGCGGTGTGACGGATACCGAGGTAGCCGAGGATAATCTCGACTACGAACAACTCGAAGGCGGAAAACTCGATATCGATGAGCTTGCAAAGCGCTGTTTCATCCTCGAACTTCCCATGACCGATTTGTGCTCCGAGAATTGCTTGGGGCTGTGCTCCGAATGCGGCAAGGACTTGAACGAGGGACCGTGCGGCTGCAAAAAAGCGGCTGACCCGAGGCTGCAAAAGCTCATTGATGCTCTTTCGGAAAAATAAAAATATTTATAAAATGCCGCTTTCGCGGCACAGTTGAAAGGTGAGGTGTCTTAAATGGCAGTACCGAAGGCTAAAGTTTCAAAGTCAAGACGAGACAAAAGACGCTCAAGCGTTTGGAAGATGGATGCTCCCGCACTCGTAAAGTGCCCCAAGTGCAACGAATACACGCTCGCACACAGGGTTTGCAAAAACTGCGGCAGCTACGACGGCAAAGAAGTTATCGGATAATCCATATCGTCAAAGTGGGAAGGGCGTCGCGTCCTTCCCATATTTTTTAGCTGAAAATGAGGTGGTAAAGTGGTCACGGTCAAAAGCGTAATACCGCATTCTCCCGCAGATAAAGCCGGAATTCTAAACGGCGATATAATCGTTTCCGTAAACGGAAACGATATCCGCGATGTACTTGACTACGACTTCTATACCGCGGAAAAAAAGCTCAAATTGAGCATAAAAAGAGGAGAATCTCTCCTTTGCGTAAATATCTCAAAGGGCGAATACGAAAATATCGGCTGTGAGTTCGATACCTTTCTTATGGACAAAAAGCAGTCCTGCCGCAACAAGTGCATATTCTGCTTTGTCGACCAAAATCCCAAGGGTATGCGCGAAACCGTATATTTCAAGGACGACGACGAGAGAATGTCTTTTCTCTCCGGCAACTACATCACTCTCACCAATCTCTCCGAGCGCGATGTGGAGCGCATTATAAAAATGCACATCTCCCCCGTCAACATCTCCGTTCACACGACGGAGCCCGAGCTTCGCGTAATGATGATGGCAAACAAAAACGCCGGAGCTTCGCTTTCGATAATAGACAAGCTCGCGGATGCGGGAATATGGATGAATATGCAGATTGTTCTCTGCCCCGGCATCAATGACGGCGTTCATCTCGAAAAAACGCTTTCCGACCTTGCAAAATTTATTCCGGCGGTAAAGAGCATAGCTATTGTTCCCGTCGGACTTACAAAGCACAGAGAAGGGCTCTTCCCTCTCCGCTCATTTACGAAAGACGAATGCAAAGAGGTAATAAAAACGGTAAACCGCTTCGGCGACGGATTTTTTGAAAAATACGGCGAAAGGCTCTGCTTTGCGTCGGACGAATTCTATCTTACCGCAAAAGAGGACCTTCCGAGCGAAGAATTCTACGACGGTTTTCCGCAGCTCGACAACGGGGTGGGAATGATTCGCTCATTCTTGTCGGATGTTATGCTCGAGCTTGAAGACGCAAAGCCGAAAAAGGCTCTGCCGGAAAAATTCTCGGTTGCGACGGGCTATGCAGCCTACGAAAGCATTTGCAAGGCGACGGAAATGATTTGCAAAAAGCTCTACGGCGGAGACAGCAGTTTTGTAAATATATTCAGGATAAAAAACGATTTTTACGGAGAAAGCGTTACCGTGGCGGGACTTGTCACGGGAGGGGATTTGATTGCCCAGCTTAAAGGCAAAGAGCTCGGAAAGAAGCTTTATATTCCCGATGTTATGCTCCGGTATGAAAAAGATAAATTTTTAGACGATGTAACAGTTTCGGAAGTCTCGGAAAAGCTCGGCGTTGAGCTTGTGCCCGTATGCACGGGCGGCGCCGAATTTGCAGAACTTTTCTTTAAGTAAAGAGGTGATATTATGGCAAGACCGATAGTTGCGATAGTCGGCCGCCCGAATGTCGGAAAAAGCACTCTTTTCAACAAGCTCTCGGGCGAAAGAGTGTCAATAGTCGAAAATACGCCCGGCGTGACGCGTGACAGGCTGTATCACGATGCCGAATGGAACGGCAGAAGCTTTGTCATAATCGACACGGGCGGAATAGAGCCGACAAACGGCGATATGATGCTCTCTCATATGAGAATGCAGGCGCAGATAGCGATAGAAAGTGCCGATGTTATAATCTTTATGACGGATGTCAGCACCGGCGTTACTGCCGACGACAAGGATATTGCCACGATTTTGAGAAAAAGCGGCAAGCCATGCGTTGTATGCGTCAACAAGGTTGACAAGGTCGGATATCTGCCGCCGGAATACTATGAATTCTTCGAGCTTGCGATGGACGATGTAATAGCGGTATCGTCACTTCACGGAACAGGCTCGGGCGACCTTCTCGACAGAGTCGTTGAGCTTATGCCCCCTTATGTCGAGGGCGAAGAGAATGACGACGGCGGAATAAAGGTTGCGGTAATCGGAAAGCCGAATGCGGGCAAAAGCTCGCTCATCAACTGCCTTTTGGGAGAAAACAGAGTTATCGTCTCCGATGTTGCGGGAACGACGCGTGACGCGATAGACACTTTTGTTCACAACGAATACGGAGATTTTACATTCATAGACACGGCGGGAATCCGCCGCTCGTCGAAAATTGACTCTGCGGTTGAAAAATACAGCGTTCTCAGAGCTCACATGGCGGTTGAAAGAGCCGATGTCTGCCTTATAATGATTGACGGCAACGAGGGACTCACCGAGCAGGACGAGCACATCGCCGGCATCGCTCACGAAGCGGGCAAGGCTTCAATCGTCTGCGTCAACAAGTGGGACGCCGTCGAAAAAGACACGAACACGGTAAATCGCTATAAAGAAAAAATATACACCGGTCTTTCATATATGACATACGCGCCCATCGCGTTCATATCCGCTAAAACGGGACAGAGAGTGAACACTCTGTATGAAAAAATTTGCGCCGTGCACGCGCAGAATTCGACGAGAATCACAACGGGTATGCTCAACGATGTTCTCGCCGACGCGGTAACGAAAGTTCAGCCGCCCACAGACAAGGGAAAAAGGCTTAAGGTGTACTATATGACTCAGGTGAGCATAAAGCCGCCCACATTTGTCATATTCTGCAACAGTGCAGAGCTTTTCCACTACTCTTACCAAAGATACATCGAAAATCAGCTCCGCGCCGTCTTCGGCTTCGAGGGGACTCCCATAAAGCTCATTATCCGCGAAAGAAGCGACGGCACGAGCGATACGAAATAAGGTGAAATAATGGGACTTTTTGATTTTGTCGGTTACGGTCTGCTTATTGATAAATACAACGGAAGCGAAAAGCTCGGAACATATCTGCTTCTTGCAACAATATTTGTCGCAATATGCGGATACCTTTTGGGCAGCTTGAACGGCGCCGCGATAATATCGAAGTTTATTCTGCACGACGATGTCCGCAGGCACGGAAGCAAAAACGCCGGCATGACGAATATGATTAGGGTTTTCGGCGCAAAAGCCGGACTTCTGACGGTTGTTATAGATGTTCTCAAAACCTTGATTGCGGTATTCATCGGATGTATCTTGGGCAGGGTGACTTTTCTTCCCTGCGTTGCGGGACTTTTCTGCCTTATCGGTCACGCTTACCCCGTTTACTTCGGATTCAAGGGCGGAAAAGGCGTTCTCGTTGCGGCAACGACGGCTCTGTGCCTTTCGATATGGACTTTTATCATTCTCGTTGCGATATTCGGACTTATCGTTTGGTTTACAAAATATGTATCTGTCGCATCTATGGTCAGCGCGCTTATGTTCCCGTTCATAATAGCAAAGTTCCCTGCTTACATCATATCGGAGGGAAACAAAGTGCCCGCTCCGACGCTTGCACCCGTATTTACTCTCGCCATGGCTTGTGCGATAATATTCTTGCACAGAGAAAACATAAAGAGGCTTAAAGCCGGAACCGAAAACAAGATAGGAAAAAAGAAAGACGGAGGCTCCTCAAATGGCAATTAAAGTTGCATTCGTTTCGCTCGGATGCCCGAAAAATCAGATTGATACCGAGGTTATGCTGGCGCATCTTGCCGCAGAGGGCTTTGAGATTGTTCCCGAGGATATAAATGCCGACGCGGTGATAATAAATACCTGCGGCTTTATTCAGAGCGCAAAGGAAGAAGCCATCGAAAACATACTCGATGTGGCGTGGCTCAAAGAAAACAGGTCTCTCAAGGCGATTATCGTCACGGGCTGTCTTGTGGAAAGATATAAGGAAGAAATATTGAAAGAGTTGCCCGAGGTCGATGCGATAGTCGGCTGCGGCTCGATTCACGAAATAGCCGAAGCCGTTCGCCACGCGGTGGAGAAAAACGGAGAAAAATATGTAGATATAAAGCCCGTAAACGAGCTTAAGCTCGGCGGTGACAGAGTGGTCACCACTCCCCCGTACACGGCATATCTCAAAATTGCGGAGGGCTGCTCCAACTGCTGCAGCTATTGCGCAATCCCGATGATAAGAGGCAAATTCCGCTCGCGCCCGATGGAGGATATCGTTGCGGAGGCAGAGGTGCTGACAAAGCTCGGCGCAAAGGAGATAATCGTCGTCGCGCAGGACACATCGCGCTACGGAATAGACCTATACGGTGAGTACAAGCTCCCCGAGCTGCTTTGCAAGCTCTGCGAAAACAAAGATATAAAGTGGATAAGGGTTCTCTACTGCTATCCCGAGCTTATCACCGATGAGCTTATTGATGTATTTGCAAAGCACGAGCAAATTGTGAAATACATAGATATTCCGATTCAGCACATAAACGATGATATACTTAAAAAAATGAACCGCCGCGGCGGAAGCGAAGCGATAAAATCCGCGGTGTCGAGACTTCGCGCGGCGATGCCGGATATAGTCATAAGAAGCACGGTAATATGCGGCTTCCCGACCGAAACGAGAGCGCAGTGGAACGAGCTCTGCGAGTTTTTGGCAGAGACGAAATTCGAGCGGCTCGGCGCGTTTGCGTATTCGCCCGAGGAGGGCACAAAAGCCGCCGCGATGGACGGTCAGCTCTCGGAAAAAGAGAAAAATCGCCGCGTCGATGTCATTATGGGAAAGCAACAGCAGATTATCGATGAGTTCAACGCAAAGCGCATCGGCAAGGTGATAAAAGTTCTCTGCGAGGGCTACGACCGCGAAAACAAGGTGTATTTCGGCAGAAGTGAAGCGGATGCCCCCGACATAGACGCAAAGGTGTATTTCCGCTCAAAGACAAAGAGAATAGCAGACGGTGAAATAATTGATGTAATGGTGACCGACACGATTGACCTCGACCTCTTGGGCGAAACGGTGTGACGGCAAACAAATAATAAAGGCGGTTTTGCGAATGATGCAAAGCCGCTTTTTTTGCGGTTTGAATTCAAGGCGCTCCGGCGTACGCATTTTCCGCGTATGAAAAATTTGTAAAAAACTATTGAAATTACTATTTTCGTGTGTTATAATTATTGGGATTTGAGTATAATAATATTTAAGATAAAAACAGGAGGAAAAAACATGGCAAAAAAGTATGTTTACCTTTTCACCGAAGGCAACGCAAATATGCGTGAGCTCTTGGGCGGCAAAGGCGCTAACCTCGCGGAAATGACCAACATCGGTCTTCCCGTTCCCCAGGGCTTCACCATCACAACGGAAGCCTGCACTCAGTACTATGAGGACGGTCGTCAGATTAACCCCGAAATTCAGGCTGAGATTATGGAATACATCGACAAGATGGAGAAAATCACCGGCAAAAAGTTCGGCGATGCGAAGAATCCTCTTCTCGTCTCCGTCCGTTCCGGCGCAAGAGCTTCCATGCCAGGCATGATGGATACGATTCTTAACCTCGGTCTCAACGAGACTGTCGTTAATGTTATCGCAGAACAGTCCGGAAATCCCCGTTGGGCTTGGGACTGCTACAGAAGATTTATTCAGATGTACTCCGATGTCGTTATGGAAGTCGGCAAAAAGTACTTCGAGCAGCTCATCGACAAGATGAAGGAAGAAAAGGGCGTTAAGTTCGATGTCGAGCTCACCGCCGATGACCTCAAGGTTCTTGCAGGTCAGTTCAAGGCAGAATACAAGTCAAAAATCGGTAATGACTTCCCCGACGACCCCAAGGAACAGCTCATGGGCGCAATCAAGGCAGTCTTCCGTTCTTGGGACAACCCCAGAGCGAATGTTTACCGCCGCGACAACGATATCCCCTACAGCTGGGGCACTGCCGTCAATGTACAGATGATGGCATTCGGCAATATGGGCGACGACTGCGGCACAGGTGTTGCATTCACCCGTGACCCCGCTACCGGCGCAAAGGGACTCTTCGGCGAGTTCCTCACAAACGCTCAGGGCGAAGATGTTGTTGCCGGTGTTCGTACACCTATGCACATCTCCGAGATGGAGCAGAAGTTCCCCGAAGCATTCGAGCAGTTCAAGGATGTCTGCAAGACGCTCGAAAACCACTACAGAGATATGCAGGACATGGAGTTCACCGTCGAGCACGGTAAGCTCTTCATGCTCCAGACAAGAAACGGCAAGAGAACCGCTCAGGCAGCTCTTAAGATTGCCTGCGACCTCGTTGACGAAGGCATGAGAACAGAGCAGGAAGCCGTTCTTATGATTGACCCGAGAAACCTCGATACACTTCTCCATCCCCAGTTCGACGCTAAGGCTCTCAAGGCTGCAAATCCCGTCGGCAAGGGACTCGGCGCTTCCCCCGGCGCTGCCTGCGGCAAGATTGTATTCACCGCAGAAGACGCTGAAGCTTGGAAGGCAAGAGGCGAAAAGGTCGTTTTGGTAAGACTTGAAACATCTCCCGAAGATATTACCGGTATGAAGGCTTCTCAGGGTATCCTGACTGTCCGCGGCGGTATGACTTCTCACGCAGCAGTCGTTGCCCGCGGAATGGGCAAGTGCTGCGTATCCGGATGCGGCGAAATCAAAATGGACGAGGACAACAAGAAATTCGAGCTTTCGGGCAAGACATACCACGAAGGCGATTTCATCTCGATTGACGGTTCCAACGGTAACATCTACGACGGCATCATTCCCACCGTTGACGCTTCGATAGCAGGTGAATTCGGCAGAATCATGGGCTGGGCAGACAAGTACAGAAAGCTCAAGGTAAGAACAAACGCAGATACTCCGAAGGATGCGAAAAAGGCTCGCGAGCTCGGCGCAGAAGGCATCGGCCTCTGCCGCACAGAGCATATGTTCTTTGAACCGAGCAGAATCGCCGCTTTCAGAGAAATGATTTGCTCCGATACAGTTGCAGAGAGAGAAGCCGCTCTCGCGAAGATTCTTCCCATGCAGCAGGCTGACTTCGAGGCTCTCTATGAGGCACTTGAAGGTACTCCCGTGTGCATCAGATTCTTGGACCCCCCGCTTCACGAATTTGTTCCCACTGAAGAAGCAGACATCAAGGCTCTTGCCAAAGCACAGGGCAAGTCTGTTAAATCTATAAAGAACCTCATCGCTTCTCTGCATGAGTTCAACCCGATGATGGGTCACAGAGGATGCCGTCTTGCGGTAACATATCCCGAGATTGCAAAGATGCAGACCGCCGCAGTTATCCGCGCGGCTATCAATGTTCAGAAGAAGCATCCCGGTTGGAAGATAGTCCCCGAGATTATGATTCCTCTCGTTGGCGAAGTAAAAGAGCTCAAGTATGTCAAGAAGTTCGTCGTTGAGACGGCAGATGCGGAAATCAAGGCAGCAGGCGCAGACCTCAAGTATGAAGTCGGCACTATGATTGAGATTCCGAGAGCCGCTCTTACCGCCGATGATATCGCAAAGGAAGCAGATTTCTTCTGCTTCGGCACGAACGACCTTACCCAGATGACCTACGGCTTCAGCCGTGATGACGCGGGCAAGTTCCTCGGCGCATACTACGATGCTAAGATATTTGAGAATGACCCGTTTGCAAAGCTTGACCAGACAGGCGTGGGCAAGCTGATGAAGATGGCTATATCGCTCGGCAAGCCCGTAAACAACGCACTCCACATCGGTATCTGCGGCGAGCACGGCGGCGACCCCACATCTGTTGAGTTCTGCCACGAGATAGGACTTGACTATGTATCCTGCTCACCCTTCCGTGTGCCGATTGCAAGACTTGCAGCCGCACAGGCAGCTATTCACGAACACCAGGAATTCTTCAAGGAACTTGCTAAAGAGTGTCCCGAAAAGGCTTGGATGTTCAAATAATTCACTATAAAGAAAAGAGCTCCTACTTTGATATGCACCCCAAAAGTTAGACACTTTTGGGGTGCATATTTTTTCAGCTATATTTCGCGCTACTTTTTAATTTTGAAATGTATAATCGCAGCGGCGATTGCGGCTATCACGATTACCGCCGATGCAATAAGTATGATTATCGGCAGGCTGCTCTTTTTCGTTTTG
>JAZQOM010000061.1:0-54075 GCA_045627885.1 Eubacteriales bacterium | reverse complement strand
CAGAGAAAGCAAATATCAGCCGGTCGCTAATTAGTGCAATAGAAGCACCGGGACTTGCAAAAAGTTTTTCATTAGAAGTGTTATTCAGCATTGCCGATGCTTTGGATGTTGACCCGGCAGATTTAATCACAGCTTCGGTTCTTCCGGATAAAATTATTAAAAATAAGTAAAACTGCGAACTATCAAATAAAACAAAAATGCCATCTGAAATGAATCAGACAGCATTAGAAAGAGAATAGATTATGCAAAATGAAATCATGAATCAAAAAATGATTTTAATAAAATACTTTCCATTATCAGCGATGCTCGGTCAAACGCCTTAAAAGCGGTAAATACCGAGCTTATTAAGATGTATTGGAATGTAGGTGAATATATTTCCGGGCTTTGTGCCGAATCGTCATTCGGGGATAAAATCATGGATGAGGTGGCGGCATATATAGCCGAAACTTCGCCTGAAATCAAAGGTTTTAACCGCCGTGGGCTTTACAGAATGAAGCAATTTTATGAAACCTACAAGGATGATGAATTTGTGTCAGCACTGTTGACACAAATCAGTTGGTCAAATCATCTGTTGATTTTATCGGGTTGTAAAACGGCGGAAGAACGCCATTTTTATATGGAACTCTGTGCAAAAGAGCAGTATTCTTACCGTGAACTTAATCGACAAATTGAAAGTGCCTATTACGAACGCTACAAACTATCTTCGGGCAAACAACCGCCGGAATTGGTTGACTCCAATGTTCGAAACAGTATTCTTGATACTTATGTTTTAGAGTTTCTTGATTTGCCTACTGAATACTCGGAAAAGAATCTGCGAAAAGCCATTATAGAAAACTTAAAGCAGTTTATTCTTGAATTCGGAAAAGACTTTACATTCATAGGCGAGGAATACCGAGTGCAGGTCGGCGGTCAGGATTTTTACATTGACCTACTGTTTTATAACCGTGCTCTTTCGTGTCTTGTGCCGATTGAACTTAAAATCGGTAAATTCAAACCTGAGCATATCGGTCAAATCAATTTTTACCTTGAAGCATTGGACAGAGATGTCAAAAAGACAAACGAAAATCCGAGTGTCGGTCTTATTCTTTGTGCAAGTAAGGATGATGCAGTTGTTGAATATGCATTAAGCCGAAGTTTATCGCCTACACTTGTTTCTGATTACACACTTTGTCTGCCTGATAAAGAACTTTTGCAGAATAAATTGAGAGAGTTAACCGATATTGCACTTGAAAATGGCGAGGAGCAATAAACACTACCACAATAAAAGTTAAGCACCGTGTTTTTGGCACGGTGCTTGTTACTTTAGTGTCGAACTACTTTTCTCTGCAAAATTAAGTGAAAATTGGCGTAGTAACTGGCGTAGTAGAGGCATTTTTCATTCTCAAAAAGTGCCGCAAACCCGCATAGTTACTGGGTTTTTGCGATGTCCGTCAGTCCAAAGGTTTCATTGTCGGGAAGAGCAGGACATCGCGGATTGAGGCGGAGTCAGTGAGCAACATTACAAGGCGGTCTACACCAAATCCGAGTCCTCCCGTGGGCGGCATTCCGTATTCGAGCGCATTGACATAATCATAGTCTACCTCTGCCTTTGTGTTCGGCTCCTCTGCCCTCTTTGCCGCTACCTGACTCTCAAATCTGCCCTTCTGGTCAATCGGGTCATTGAGCTCCGAAAATGCGTTGCCGTATTCCGTTGCGTTGATGAAATACTCGAATCTCTCCGTAAACATCGCGTCGTCCGGCTTTCTCTTTGCAAGCGGGCTGTTCTCTACCGGATAGTCATATATAAATGTCGGCTGAATGAGGTTTTCCTCGACAAATGCGTCGAAAAGCTCGGCTAGCACCGTTCCCTTTGTCGCTGTCGCCGGTACCTCCACTCCCTTCGCTTTCGCGCAGGCTCTCGCTTCCTCATCGGTCGCCCAGTCGTTATAGTCGCAGCCGGAATACTTCTTTACGGCTTCCTTCATCGTGAGTCTTTCCCACTTGCCCATATCTATCGTCTTGCCCTGATATGTGATTTGCTTTGTGCCGCATATCTTCTCGGCAAGTGTCGAATAAAGCTCCTCGACTAAATCCATCATTCCGTGGAAATCCGTGTATGCTTCATACAGCTCTATCGTCGTGAATTCGGGGTTGTGCTTGGTGTCCATACCCTCATTTCTGAATATTCTGCCAACCTCATACACCTTGTCCATTCCGCCCACAATCAGGCGCTTTAAGTAAAGCTCCGTCTCGATGCGCAGGTACATATCCATATCAAGCGTATTGTGATGCGTCTTGAACGGGCGCGCCGCCGCTCCTATCTCGAGCGGTACGAGTATGGGCGTGTCTACCTCAAGATATCCCTTTGAATCAAGGTAGTTCCTTATTTCTTTGAGAATCATACTGCGCTTTGTGAATGTGTCTTTGACCTCGGGATTTACTATGAGGTCAAGATATCTTTCGCGGTAGCGCATATCGGTATCCGTGAGTCCGTGATGCTTCTCGGGCAGCGGATGCAGGCACTTTGCAAGCAATACAAGTTCTGTTGCGTGTACCGATATCTCCCCAGTCTTTGTGCGGAACACCGTTCCCTTTACGCCGACAACATCGCCGATATCCATCTTCTTGAATCCGGCGTACGGCTCTTCACCTATACTGTCGCGTGCAACATAAAGCTGCAAAAGTCCCTTGCCGTCCTGTATGTGGCAAAATGACGCCTTGCCCATTACACGCTTCGACATAATTCTGCCGGCTACGGCAACATCGCTATTCTCGAGTTTGTCGAAATCCGCAACTATCGCATCGCTCGTGTGCGTTACGCCGTATTTTGTTATTGTGTACGGGTCTGCTCCGGCTTCTTTGAGTGCGCCGAGCTTTTCCATTCTTATTCTCGTCTGCTCCGAGAGTTCTTCTATGCTATTTATTTCTTCAGCCATTTTATTCTCCGTTATTATTTGGATATTTCAAGTACCTTTATTTTTCTGACATGGCCCTCCGAATTGGTGACCATTACATCATCACCGGTCTTTGCGCCCATAAGCGCCTTTCCGATGGGAGACTCGTTTGAAATTATGCCGTCAAGCGGTGATGCCTCGGCGGAACCTTTTATTGTGTATGTGACTTCCTCGTCGTACCCCTCGTCAAAAATCTTGACCTTTGACCCTACGCCTACTCTGTCTGTCTTTATCTGTGCTTCGTCTATTATTTTTACATTTTTGAGCATATTTTCGAGCTCGGCAATACGAGTCTCGTTCTTTGCCTGCTCGTCCTTTGCCTCGTCGTATTCGCTGTTCTCGGAAAGGTCGCCCTGCGCTCTTGCGGCTTTGAGCTTATCGCCTATCTCGTAACGCTTGACTGTTTTCAAATATTCGAGTTCGTTTACAAGGTCCTCATGTCCCTTTTTAGAAAGAGTTATTACTTTTTCTGCCATGTCGGTAGTCCTTTCAAATATAAATTTTTACAGAATATTATATAACATATAATTGTGCGTTGTCAAGTTTTTATGCGGGAAAATTTGCGTTTGCTTTGGCAAGTCAAAATAGATAGGCAAGCTGTGATTTGCGGTGGAAAATGAATTGTGCGCAAAAGCGCACATTATGGTATTTGGTGTTGCAATTTATTGGTGGTAAAACCGTTTACGGGAGATAAAGCCGCATTAGAACACTGCAAGACGCGAAGCGCAGGAGCGCAAGCGAAGGGCTTACTGTCCGTAAGTCCGAGTGAAGACCGTCCTGCGGGAACAAAGTAATGCGGCGTTTCTCGAATGCCGTCATATCGGGTGTAATCTAAGGTAAAAAAAACAGAATCCCCGGCAGGGATTCTGTTTTTTAATATTACTGTCTTAATTCGGCGCCGACAGTCTGTGCGGCGGCAATAATCTTTTGAGATATCTTCTCCGCCTCGTCGTCGGTCAGCGTCTTATCCGATGCGCGAAGTGTTACGGTATAGGCAAGTCCCTTTTTATCGCCGAGTGCTTCGGATTCATACACATCGAAAAGCTTTACGCTCTCGCAGTTCTTGCCCGCGGCATTCTCAATCAGCTCACAAAGCGTTCCGCTCGCAAGTGTTCTGTCGCAAGTGAATGCGAAGTCTCTCGTCGTTGCGGGGAATTTGGGAAGCGGCTTATATTCTTTTTCGAAGCAGCTTGCTTCCATAAGTGCCGCCAAGTCGAGCTGGGCTATATAGAGCTTTGTCTCTGCTCCGAAGTTTGCGGCAGTCTCGGGATGAGCCTCTCCGAATGTTCCGAGAAGCTTTCCGTCCGCATAAACATCGGCGCATCTGCCCGGGTGGTAGGTGGGCTCATTTGCATTTGCTTCAAGCTTTATCTTCTCGATTCCCGAGAGCTTTGCAAGCTTTGCTATAACGCCCGACATTGTATAAAAATCGCAGTTTCCGTACATTCCGAGCGTCACCTTTACCCTCTCGTCGGGGAGCTTTTCGGGATTTTCGTCGGGAATATACACCTTTGCTATCTCGTAGAATGCGCCGCTCTTGTTTCTGTAATTATAGTTTCTCGCAAGCACCTCGAGCATTCCCGAAAGTGCGGTGGTTCTCATTACGCTTGTGTCCTCGCCGAGAGGATTCCTTATCGTGACGCAGCTACGCATAGCGCTGTCTTGCGGGATTCTCATTTTATCGAATACCTTGGGGCTTGTGAATGAATATGTGTAAATCTCGTCAAGTCCCATTCCCGTAAGATATGCGGAAAGTTGTCTTAAATACTTCTGCTTTCTGTTGAGTCCGCCCGCGGTTGATGCTCCCGCTATGGGTTGTGACTCTATATTATTGTAGCCGTAGATGCGGGCAACCTCTTCCGCAAGGTCTGCCATACGGAGTACATCCTCGCGGTATGACGGAACATATACCTTGCCGTCCTTTACCTCGAATTCGAGTGATGTGAGGATATCCTTCATATAATCTGCGGTAAGCTTTGTTCCCAAAAGTCCGTTTATTCTCTCGGGCTCGAAGGGAATTACCGTCTGCGGCTTTTTGCCCGGGTAAACATCTATTATGCCGTCAACTACCGTTCCCGCGCCGAGAAGCTCGACAAGCTCGCAGGCTCTTTCGAGTGCGCCGTAGGTGTTCTCTCTGTCAAGTCCCTTCTCGAATCTGCCGGAGCTTTCGGTACGGATTCCGAGTGCTCTCGATGTTGTTCTTACGGAGGGGCCGTCGAAGCAGGCGCTCTCGAACACGACGGTTGCGGTGTTATCCTTGATATCGGAGTTTGCGCCGCCCATTACGCCGGCAAGTGCGACGGGTTTATTCTCGTCCGCGATGACAAGCATATTGCCCTTTAATGTGTACTGCTTATCGTCGAGCGTCTGCATGGGCTCGCCGTCTTCGGCAAGTCTTACATTTATCTTTTTGCCGTCTATGCAGGAATAGTCAAACGCGTGCATCGGCTGACCGTACTCAAGCATTACATAGTTTGTGATATCGACGATATTGTTTATCGGTCTTACGCCGGATGCACGAAGTCTTGCGCGAAGCCAAAGCGGTGACATCTCTATTTTTACATTCTTTACCACTCTCGCGGTATATCTGAAGCAAAGCTCCGGAGCGTTTACCGCAACATCGAGATAATTCTCTATTTTGTCGCCGTCGCCGCTTCCCTTTACCTCGGGCTTATGAAGCTTGCAGGGCTTGCCGAACGATACGGCGCTCTCCTTTGCAAGTCCTATGACCGAAAGGCAGTCGGGGCGGTTGGGGGTTATCTCGAATTCTACGACGGTATCCTTCATCTTGAGGGCGTCGCGGATATCCTGTCCGATATAGGCATCTTCTTTGAGTATGAGTATGCCGTCATCGGCACCGTAGGGAACATCGTTCTGCGTGAGTCCGAGCTCGTGAAATGAGCAGAACATACCGTCGGAGACGACTCCGCGAAGTTTGCCTCTCGTGATATGTGTGCCGTCGGCAAGTGTTGATTTATGTCTTGCGACGGGAACAAGCGCATCGACGACAAGGTTTGTTGCCGCGGTGACTATCTGTATGGGCTCGGATTCTCCGACATCTACGGAGCAGACGGTGAGTCTGTCCGCGTCGGGATGCTTTGAAAGCGAAAGCACCTTGCCGACCTGAACATTTACCACATTCTCGAAAAGGTTTTCGTATCCCTCAACCTTTGAGCCGGTATCGGTCATTCTGTCGCAGTATTCTTTTGCGTTTGCGTCTATGTCAACAAATTCGGAAAGCCATTCAAGCGATAAAATCATATCTTTCTCCCCCTCTCAGAACTGTTCGATGAAGCGTCTGTCGTTCTCGTAGAGAAGACGCATATCCGTTATGGCAAATTTGCGCATGGCAATTCTCTCTATGCCGAGTCCGAAGGCAAAGCCGGAGTATTCGTTCGGGTCGATGCCGCATTCCTCCAAAACATGAGGATGTACCATTCCGGCGCCGAGAATCTCTATCCAGCCCTCTCCCTTGCACAGAGAACAGCCCTTGCCTCCGCAGACGAAGCACGATACATCAACCTCCGCAGACGGCTCCGTGAACGGGAAGTGGTGCGGGCGAAGTCTTATTCTCGTATCGTCGCCGAAAAGCTTTTTGGCAAGCGTTTCGAGACTGTTTTTGAGGTTGCCCATAGTGATATTTTTGTCTACGACAAGTCCCTCGAGCTGATGGAACATCGGGCTATGTGTTGCGTCAACGGCATCGCTTCTGTATACTCTGCCGGGCGCTATCATTCGGATAGGCGGCTTTGCGTTCTGCATCGTTCTTATCTGAAGTCCGGATGTCTGCGTGCGAAGAAGAATATTGTCGGTGAAATAGAAGGTATCCTGCGTATCTCTCGCGGGGTGCGACTTCGGAATATTGAGCGCCTCGAAGTTGTAGTAGTCAAGCTCTACCTCGGGGCCGTCGGCTATCGTAAAGCCCATACCGACAAATATATCTTCAAGCTCCTCTTGGATAAGCGCAAGCGGATGTCTTTTGCCTATCGGAAGCTCCGGTGCGGGAACGGTGACATCGAGTGTCTCTTTGATAAGCTTCTCTCCTGCCGCCGCCGCTTTGAGCTTTGCGCTCTTTTCTTCAATCTGCGCCTCAATGTCGGCTCTTACGCTGTTGGCAAGCTGTCCCATGGCGGGGCGCTCCTCGGGGGGAAGCTTACCCATTTCGCGCAGTATTGCCGTGAGTTCGCCTTTTTTGCCCAAAAACTTGACCTTGAATCCGTCGAGAGCCGCTAAATCCGAAACGGCGGCAAGCTCTTCGATGGCGCGTGTTCTTATGCCTTCAAGCATTGTTTTCATTCTCTTTCCTCTTTCTTTTTCTATATTAAAACAAAAAATCGCCCCGATAAAAACGGGACGAAAAACATTTTTCCGCGGTACCACCCTTTTTCTGACTGCAAGCCAACACTCGTATAGCCGATAACGGAGCCGTCCGTGAGTTACCTCATGCCCCGAGCTTACGCTCCGACAAAGTGAAAGGAAAATGTGCATGACCGAGGGCTCTCTCAGCAAACAAGCCGCTTCTCTGTATCAGCCGACAAGCGCATATCCGTCTTTGCCACAGGCTTTTTTAGATATGGGCGAAATTCTATTTTTATATATTATAAGCACTATATTGCGTTCTTGTCAAGTATTTTGACAAAAATGTGATTTAATATTGAAATCCTGCGCGTAATATGGTATAGTAGAGTGATATTAAGCATAAAACGGAGGCGATACGCCGTATGAAAAGAATATTTATACTCGCTGTGGCGCTGTCGCTTGCCGCCATACTGTCACTTTCTCTTGCCTCGTGTAACGGCAAAAAAATCAAGTCGGACGACAATCGCGACAAGCCGGAAACGCCGGCGTTTGATTCCTACAACGCTTATGTCGAAGCAAAAGCCAATCTCTTTTCGTCATTTACCACTAAAATCTACGACAAAAAAGAGCTCGTTCAGGCTGCGGGCGGCGGACTTCTTTCACTCTCGTCTTCCGATATTGAATTTCTTCCGCTTGCGCTGTTCCAGGATACAGAGCGTGCGGGCGGCTCATTTGTCGGCAACGCGAAGGGCTGTTACAGCTGCGATGCGAAAATTACGGACGGTAATTTTTCGTTTGAGTACACTACATACGGCGGTCAGCGCGAAAAAATAACCGGCAGTTTTGACAACAAAAGCGGGCTTATGTTCTGCGAAAAATACAAAGACGGTGTTGTTGCATTAAGTCTCGAATATATTCCGACCGAAAGCGGTTACAAGGCTCAATATGTTATGTACGACGATGAAAGCTTGAATGTAATCCGAATTGTTTTCGGTGGCGGAGGAAGCGGTTATTCTTCCTTTGAAGCAAGCGATGCCGAGAGGCTTTGCGATATCTCGGATGAGTCTTTCCTTGCTGATACGCATATTCTGATACGCGAGCAGGGTGATAAAATTTTTGCAAGCATTGACGGAAAACAGATTAACTCTTGAATTATACCGCATTATGTCATTCTAAAAGGAGCGGACTATGCGCGACAACACAAATAGCGGTCACCGTTTGAGGCTTAAGGAAAGGTATCTGAAATGCGGCTTTGACGGCTTTAACCGTATAGAAGAGCTCGAGCTTATCCTCTATTATGCCATACCGCAAAAGGATGTCAAGCCGATTGCGCGGGAGCTTATGGAACGCTTCGGCTCCGTTGCGAATGTATTTGACGCAAGCATTGATGAGCTTTGCACAGTAAACGGCATAGGTGAGCATTCGGCTATTTTGCTCAACATGATGCCCAAGTTATTGAAAACTTACAGTGAAGACAAGACGGAAATTAAAAACATAAAGGAAAAGAGCGACGAATTCTACAAGCTTCTTGTATCGGACGCAAAGCTTGAGGGCGAAAACGAAGCGGTGTGGATTTATCTTTTTGACGCAAAAGAAAAGCTTATTCAAAGAGCGCTCATACACAGAGGCTCGGTGAGCTCCGTGTCGCTCGACTACCGCTCCGTAATCGAACCGGCTATGCGAAGAAAAGCGGCATCGGTGGTGATAATGCACAATCATCCCGACGGCTTGCCTTATCCGAGCACGCAGGACATCGAGACGACAAGAGAAATCTATCAGATAATGAGCGCGATTGGCGTTCCGATGCGTGAGCATTACATTGTGGCGCAGAACAGAATAATCAGCATAATGCAAAGCTCAAGCATTGTTACGGTGGAATAATTTAATCGGGAATCACGATATCGTGATTCCCGATTTTTTTGCTTATTTGAACTTGACGGGTTCTGTCTTTGTGTTTTTGAAGCTGTTGTTTCCGGGGGACGGCTCTGACATACTGAAATACATTCTCGCCGCCTTTGTTGTTCCGAAGTCGCGGTTGGAGCCCGTGTCCTGCACTCTGTTGAATGCCTCGCGGAACATCGCATTATGCGCTTCTTCCCTGTTTAAGAGAAAATCTATTGTCTCTTTTACCTTTTTGTCGTCAATCTGGCGGTAGAGGTATTCGTATGTCACCTTCGCCCTCTCCTCCGATGCTATATCCGAAAGAAGGTCGGCGCAAAGGTCGCCCGTTACGGTTACATAATCGCCCGTCCACGAATATCCCGAGGCATTGATGAGTCCGGGCGCAAGTCCGAGCTGAACATGAGTCTGTATCTCCCCCGCCGGAACGGATTTTACATCAAGGTCATGTCCGTTTAACAGGTTTATTGTCTGCGCAACCATTTCCATATGACCGAGCTCCTCGGCGGCAATATCAAGGAATAAGTCTTTGATTTCGGCATCCTTGATGCGAAAGCTCTGCGACATATACTGCATCGCCGCCTTGAGCTCTCCGTTTGCTCCGCCGAGCTGTTCCTGCATCAGCGCCGCGTACTGCGGATTGGGCCTTTCTATCTCTACGGGATGAAAGAGCTGCTTTTCGTGTGAAAACATATATTTTCTCCTCATTTTGTATTTGGTATCGCCGATTCTATTGTTGGTGAAAATATATGTGATTATACAAAGATGCGAAAAAAATCTCCCCTGACAAAAGGGGAGATTCCGATACTTACCGTTTGCAGGATTTGGCAAAGCGAATGCCCTCGCTGCCGAGTTCTCCTGTCTTGACAAAGCCCGTTTTTTCGAGCACTCTCTGCGACGCCGCGTTATCTTCCTCGGCTTCCGCTTCTATGCGCGTTACGCCTTTTTGCGAAAGCGCCCAGTCGCTCACCGCTTGTACCGCCTCCGTCGCGTATCCGTTGCCGAAATACTTAGGCAGAAGTCCGTAGCCTATCTCGACGGCGCCGTCTTTTTTAAGTCCCTTGAAGCATAAATCTCCGATGCGCGTTCCGTCGCAAAGCAAAATCTGCCACGCGGCGTACCACTTTCTCTGCTTTGGATTCTCCTTTGAAAGAGAAAGCATCTCTCCGTATGCTTTTTTGAGCTCTGCGTCGCTTTCCTCCGCTATGAGCTTTTCCATCTCCGAATCCGTCATCACGCGTATCGTGAGTCTTTCGGTCGCTACATCTGCGGCTTTTTTGCTTTTTATTCTTTCGGCAAGGCTCGTTACTGCATCGAAAAGCATTTTATTTGCTATTTGTCCCATCGTTTTCTCCTCTGTATAGTTCTATATACCGTTCTATCTTCGCCCTCTCGGCGGCAGTGAGCTCTCGGTATTCTCCCTCCGAAAGTGCGCCGTCAAGCTCTATTCCCGCAACGGATATGCGCTGAAGGTACACTATCTTGCACCGACAGTGAGCGAGCATTCGCTTTACTTGGTGATTCTTGCCCTCGTGTATGGTGAGTACCGCCGAAAACGCTTCGCCGTTTGCGTTTTTTAAGTATTTCGCTCTGCGCCGCTCGGGAAGGAAGTCCTTTATATCCGCGACGGTGAATTTTTCTACATTCGTGAGCCTTGCCTTTGCGGTAAAAATTCCGCCGATGTCCATTCCGTTTTCGAGCTCGTCTATGTCACTCGGCGTAAGGCTGCCTATCGCACGGAAAAAATAGCTCTTTTCGGCGTGATGCGACGGCTGCATAAGCGCGAAGTCGGCTTTGCCGTCGTCGGTGAACAGCAGCAGTCCGTGAGTGTCGATATCAAGTCTGCCTATCGGGTGAAGCCTTGCGGCAAGCTCGCCTTTGAAGCACTCCATAACCGTCGGGCGGTTTGAATCGCGGCAGGCGGTGATAAGCCCCGCAGGCTTATTAAGCATATAGTAAAGCGGCAAGCGTATCAACTCCTTTGCAGAGAGCATTATACCACTTGCCGCTTGATTTTGCAAGCTGCGCGGCGCGTTTGTCCGCCGCTGTTGATTTACAGGTATTTTGCGAGCTTTTCTATATCCTCATCGGTAGTCGACCAGCTTGTAGCAAGGCGGATAACGGTATGCTCGTCGTCGTACTTCTCCCAAAAGCCGTAGCGGACATATTTTGAAAATTCTTCGAGCTTCTTATTCTCCGCAACGATAAACTGCTGATTTGTGGGGGAATCTATAAAGAATTGATAACCCTTTCTTTCAAGCAGCTCTTTGAGCGCCTCCGCCTTGTCTATCGCATTTTTGCCGATATTGAAGTAAAGTCCGTCCGTAAACAGCGCATCGAACTGAACGCCCGTTATTCTGCCCTTTGCAAGAAGTGCGCCGCGCTGTTTTATCTGCGTCATAAAATGCGCCGGTGCGTCGCCGTGCGGGAATACAAGTGCCTCTCCCGCAAGTGCTCCGCATTTCGTGCCGCCGATATAGAAAATATCGCAGAGCTTTGCGATGTCTTCAAGTGTGACATCCGTCGTGCGGCTTGCAAGTCCGTACGCAAGTCTTGCGCCGTCAAGGTAGAGCTTCATTCCGTATTTGTCGCAGGTCTTTCTTATCGCGGTGAGCTCCTTTTTGGTATAGAGTGTACCGTATTCCGTCGGATGCGAAATATACACAAGCGCGGGGAATACCATGTGCTCGTGATTTGCGTCGGCGTAGAATGTGCCGACGAATGTATCAAGCTCGTCCGCGTCGAGCTTGCCCGTATGATGCGGAAGCGTCATTACCTTATGTCCCGAAAGCTCTATTGCTCCCGCTTCGTGTCCGTTGATGTGTCCCGTTGCGACGGTGACCGCGCCCTCGTAATTATTGAGCACGGACGAAATTACGACAAGATTGGTCTGCGTGCCGCCGGCGATGAAATATATCGGCGCGTCGTCCGCTATATCGCAGGCTTTTCTTATCTTCTGCTTTGCTGATGCGGAAAATTCGTCGTCGCCGTAAGATGCGGCGCTCTGCATATTGGTTTTTACAAGCGCTTCGAGTACCTCGGGATGCGCTCCGTTTGTGTAGTCACTTTCAAAAACAAGTCTTGTATCCATATTTATCTCCTCTCATACGGAAAATGCCGCACCGAAACGGTGCGGCATACTGCCGTTAAAATTCTGCCGTGCCCGTTACTCTCGGGAATGCCTCTACATCACGAATGTTCTGTACGCCCGTGATATACATAATGAGTCTTTCAAAGCCCAAGCCGAAGCCGGCGTGTTTCGTTCCGCCGTACTTTCTGAGCTCCGTGTACCACCAATAATCTTCTTTTTTGAGTCCGAAATGCTCCATCGCCGCATCAAGCTTGTCAAGTCTCTCCTCACGCTGTGAGCCGCCGATGAGCTCACCTACTCCAGGTACAAGCATATCCGCCGCCGCAACGGTCTTGCCGTCGTTGTTCAGTCGCATATAGAATGCCTTTATATCCTTGGGATAGTCGGTTACGAACACGGGCTTGCCGTATATCTTCTCGGTGATGTATCTCTCGTGCTCGGTCTGCAGGTCGATACCCCATTCTACGGGATAATCGAACTTTTCGCCGCACTCCTTGAGCATCTTTACGGCATCGGTATAGCTGAGTCTTACAAAGTCGCTTTCAACAAGGTTTTTGAGTCTTTCGAGAAGCCCTGTATCAACGAACTTATTGAAGAACTCAAGCTCTGCCTTGCAGTGCTCCATAACATACGCCACAACGAATTTTATCATCGCCTCGGCGGTGTCCATATAGTCGGTTAAATCGGCAAACGCCATCTCCGGCTCCATCATCCAGAACTCGGCGGCGTGTCTTGCGGTATTGCTTCTCTCGGCTCTGAAGGTCGGCCCGAAGGTGTAGACATTAGCAAATGCCATGGCAAAGCATTCCGCGTTGAGCTGTCCCGATACCGTTAAGCTCGTCGGCTTGCCGAAAAAGTCCTTTGAAAAATCTATCTTGCCGTCCTCGGTCTTCGGCATATTGTCCATATCAAAGCTCGTGACATGGAACATCTCGCCCGCGCCCTCGCAGTCACTTCCCGTTATGAGCGGCGTGTGAACATAGACAAAGCCCCTCTCCTGGAAGAACTTATGAATTGCATAAGCTGATACGGAACGGACGCGGAATACCGCAGAAAACAGGTTTGTTCTCGGTCTCAAATGCGCTATCTCACGCAAAAATTCGGGGCTGTGGCGCTTCTTCTGAAGCGGATAGTCGGGCGTGGACGCTCCCTCGACCTCAACCTTTGAAGCGTGAATCTCAAACGGCTGTTTTGCCTCGGGCGTGAGAATGAACTTGCCCGTCACTATGAGTGAACAGCCGACATTCTGCTTTGCTATTTCGGTGTAATTTTCGAGCTTATCGGCTTCGAAAACGACCTGAAGATTTGTAAAATAGCTTCCGTCATTGAGCTCGATGAATCCGAATGCGTTGCTCGCTCTTATTGTGCGCGCCCATCCGGCAACGGTTATCTCCGCACCCTCGAATTTCTCTTTGTCGGTAAAAAGCTCTTTTATCTGTGTTCTTTTCATTTTTATACCTCCTGCTTCAAAGCAGTGTTATTCCTTTCTCCGTGCATTCTTTTGCAAAACCGTCTCCCCAAACAGATGCCTGTACCTGACCGATATGCACCTTATTGAGAAGCACCATACAGATTCTCGACTGACCGATTCCGCCGCCGACGGTGAGCGGAAGCTCTCCGGCAAGCAGTTTTTTGTGGAACGGAAGCTCGCTTCTGCTTTGGCAGTTTGACTCGGCAAGCTGTGCTTTGAGTGATTCGGGGCTTACTCTTATGCCCATCGACGAAAGCTCTATCGACCTGTTGAGCGGCTCATACCAGACAAGGATATCGCCGTTTAACTGCCAATCGTCATAGTCAGGCGCTCTGCCGTCGTGCCTTGAGCCGTCGGAAAGTCTGCAACCTATCTTCGTGAGCAGTACCGAACCGCATTCTTTGCATATCGCGTGCTCTCTCTCCTTGGGCGAAAGGTCTGGGTATCTTTTGAGAAGCTCGTCGGTGCTTATCATCGTGAACTTTCTCTTAATAAGCGGTTTTAAGGTGAGAAAACGGTCGCATACCCTACTCTGCACCTCGTAAAGCGATGCGAATATATCATCGGCAACCGAATAAAGATAATCGAGCGTGCGGTCTTTTTCGGTTATAACCTTTTCCCAATCCCATTGGTCTACATAGACGGAATGAATATTGTCGAGCTCCTCATCGCGCCTTATCGCGTTCATATCCGTATAGATTCCCTCGCCTGCCTTGAAGCCGTAGCGAAGCAGGGCAAGTCTTTTCCACTTTGCAAGTGAATGCACTACCTGAACATATTCTCCCGCGTCGGGAATATCAAACGCTACGGGGCGTTCAACGCCGTTTAAGTCGTCGTTGAGTCCGCTCTGCGCCGTTACGAAAAGCGGCGCCGTTATTCTTTCAAGATTGAGGTGATGCGCGAATATATTCTCGAAATTATCCTTGACATATTTTATTGCTCTGTCTGTTGTGCGGATATCGAGACTGTCCGCATAGCTTCCGCATTCGTAAAGTTTCGGCATAACACACCTCCGTAGTTTTTTGCTGATATAATAAAGTATTATATACCAATATTATGCCGATTTCAATATATTTTTCAAAAATTCGCATAGCTTATCCGCTTTATGCCGAAAATACCGAAAAAGAGGTGGTTTTTTGAACGGCAAAACAAAAGCTCTGCTTTCTGCGGGATGCGCCGCGGTGTCCGGCGCAATAAACGGTATGCTCGGTGCCGGCGGCGGTATCCTTTTGGTGGTAGCGCTTGACATAATATACGGCGGCGAAAACGACAGCTTCAAAAAAGCGGTGTCCGGCACGCTTGCGGTAACGCTCTGTATGTCGGTCGCCGCCGCCGTGATTTATCTTGTAAAGGGGAATGTAAAGCTCTCCGACGCTTATATTTATCTTATACCGTCGGCTCTCGGCGGTATCGCCGGAGCGAAAATTCTCGAAAAAATTAACGCAAAATGGCTATGTCGGATATTCTCCGTGCTCGTCGTTTTTGCGGGAGCAAGGATGATTTTTTGATGATAGTGGATATTTTGGTCGGATTCTTTTCGGCAATTCTCGCGGCTATGGGCGTCGGCGGCGGCGGTCTGCTTGTCGTCTATTTGACCGTATTCAAAAATGTGTCACAGCTTACCGCGCAGGGGATAAATCTTATCTATTTTCTGCCCTCAGCGTCAATCTCCGTGTTTTCGAGAAGAAAAAAGCTCTTTTCCGATTGGAAAACCGTTCTTGTAATGTGTCTTACGGGCACTGCCGCAAGTGTTGCCGCGTCACTTTTCGTGGGACACATATCCGCAAAAATTCTGAAGGTCATATTCGGCGCGCTTCTCGTTTTTGCCGGAGTTTATCAGTTTGCGAAGAGCTTGAAAAAGTCCGACGCAAAAGAAAGCAAAGAAGAAAAGAAGCGGAAAATGCGATTGAGGTGAAGGCGGGCGGCAGATAAAAGAGCAAAGCCGCAAAAACAGCCGAAAGTGCGCCTATGACAAGCTTTATCGGTATATATGAAGACAATTCGAGCTCCGCGTCTTCGGCGCATATAAACACCTGCATATAAACCGATAGTCCCGAAAAGCCGCAGAGCGCGGCGGCAAGCACCGCGGCAGGCTCGAGCGGGAGATATTCGAGCTTCGATATTCCGCCGCAGAGTTCGAATATGCCGCAGAGCGCGGCGCAAAGCGGGCGCTTTACAGACGGTATATGAGTTATCGCTCCGCACAAGGCGGAAAAGAAAACGACGCTCGCCGATGCCGACAGCGTTTTTCCGACTGCGTCGGATAATGCGTGCGAAAGCGGCTTAACAAGTGATATTTTTACATCTTGGCGCTCTGCGGAGCGTGTATTCTCTCTGCGGAATACGGGCAATACCGCGCCGACGCAGACTGCCGAAAAAAGGCAGCAAATATATATCGCGATTCCGATATAAACGCTTGAAAACACGCCGAGTCCGACAAATCCGGCAAAAAACGGAAGCGACGGAAGCGACGCGAATGCCGAAATATGCGCCGCCTCATCGGAGCGGAGCTTTTTGCATTTATAAAGCTCCGCCGCCGCAGATGCACCGTTTGGAAAGCCGCACAGAAATCCGAGCAATATCGGGGCGGCGCAGTATTCGGGAAGCGCAAACAGCTTTTTTGCAAAAAGCGATAGCGGCTTAGACAAAAGTGTGTAAAGTCCGCTTTTGACAAGATATCCCGAAACGGCAACCGATATGAATATCGACGGCACAAGCCTTTTTGCGCAAAGCAAAAGGGCGTTTTTTACATCCTCCGTCCCGTACGGCGTGGCGGAATACGCAAGTGCCGCAAGTGCGACAAGAACGGCAAGTGTCCGAAGAATATGCTTTTTCTTCATCATATCGCCTCTTTACGAATATAATTATGCGGATAATTCTATGCCGCATCAGCCTATGCTATGCGGCGGAGGTAATATGAAGCTTACAAGAATAAAAAGCGGGATTTCACGAAAAGTCTCATACACAAGAGAAAACTGCGAAAAGCACCCTCACATGGAGATTGACGGCAGGCGCGAAATAATCATTTCAGGCTGCACGAAAATCGCCGAATACAGCACGGAAGCCGTTATTTTGCGCTGTTTTTCCACCGGCGTAAAGGTCTTCGGAAACGAGCTTGAACTTGTGCTTCTGTCGGGGCGTGTGGTTGCAATCCGCGGAAAGCTTTCGGGAATGGAGTTCTGTTAGTATGGGCATACTCGGTCTTTTTCTGGGAAGTGTTGAGGTCTGCGGAGAAAAGGCGGAAATTCTGCGCCTTGCAAATCTGCTTGCCGAATACAATATTCCGTTTTCGGGAATGAGCGGAAGAGATGATGCTTCGCTTTGCTTTAACGCTCCGTATTCGCATTACGGCAGAATTTGCGACTTATGCTCTATGCACAAGGTCTGTGCGGATATCTCTGTAAAAGGGCTTCCGAAATTATTTTCCCTCTACAAAAAGAGGGCGGGGCTTTTTATCGGGGCGGCTTTCGGCATAATTTTAGTGATTGTGTCGAATCTGTTTGTATGGAACATTGAGATTGTCGGCAACGAAAGAATATCCGAAAGCGAAATTCTTGAATATCTTGAGAAAAAAGGGCTTTATGAGGGCGCTCTGAAAAAAAGCGTGAGTCCGCATTCTCTTGCCCTTGACGCCGAGCTTGAAATGGACGGTGTGGCGTGGCTTTCGGTAAACTATGAGGGCACTCTCGCAAGAGTGGAAATGCGCGAAACGGTGGAAAAGCCCGACATCTACGACAACAAAACGCCGACCAACATTGTGGCAAAATGCGACGGCGAAATAATATACACCGAAGCGGTTTCGGGCGTGTGCGCGGTTAAGCGCGGTGACATAGTTCAAAAAGGAGAGCTTCTTATCGGCGGAGTCGTTGACAGCAAAGCCTACGGCTACAAGCTGCAAAGGGCGCGCGGAAGAATAATCGCGAAGACTTACAGGACTTTCTCGGTGAGTGTTCCGTACAAAACCGCAGAGAAAAATTACACGGGCAAAAAGGCGCAAAAGCTCTGTGTAAAAGTTTTCGGAAAAACGCTTTCCTTCGGAAAAAAAGAATCTCCGTTTGCGCTTTGCGACATAACCGAAGAAGAAAGTGACGCCGTGCTTTTCTCGACCGTGCGGCTTCCGTTTTCCGTCTCGAAAACGGTGATGCGCGAATATACGCAAAAGGAAAGCACATTGAGTCGCGACGAGGCTCTTTTTGAGGCGCGGCGGCTTATGGCGGAAACTCTGTCCGTCGAGCTTGCAGGGGCAAAGATTCTGTCGCAAAAGGAAAGTGTGCAATATCTGCAAGACAAAGCCGTTCTGACATCCGCTTTGGAATGCGTTGAGGATATATGCACGGAGGAGCTTATTGACACGAGCTTTGTAAATTGATAAAATAAAGGAAAGATATTCTGCGGAGGCAAGTATGGAAAACGAAAGCTACATATCTGTTGCAAAAGCCTCCGAGTCTAGGCTTGAAATTAAAAAATCCGTATTTATCGGAAATGCGAAAAGCGTTTCGACAAAGGACGAAGCCGAGGATTTTATAAAGGAAATAAGGAATCGGCATCCCGACGCAAGGCATATCTGTTTTGCTTATCTTTTAAGAAGCGGCGGTCTTTCGAGAATGAGCGACGACGGCGAGCCGCAGGGTACGGCGGGACTGCCCATGCTCGAAATTATAAAGAAAAACGGCGTTACCGACATTGTTGTTACCGTGACAAGGTATTTCGGCGGAATTCTGCTCGGAGCTTCCGGTCTTTGCAGAGCGTACGGCTCTGCCTGCGCCGATGCAATAAAGCTCGGCGGAATATCAAAATTCATTCGCTTTGCAAAGGTGAATGTCAAAGCGGGATATGCCGATTATCCCAAGATTGAAAACGAGATTAAGCGCTCGGGCGCGATATGCGAGCCGCCCGTTTTCTCGGACGCGGTAAGCGCGGTGTTCTTTATAGAAGAAGAAAAGGCGCGGCGAATCTGCTCGGCGATAAAGGAGATAACGGCGGCAAGAGCAAGCGCGGAAATTACGGAAACTGTATACAGAGCTGAAAGCGGAGTTTGAAAAAATTCCGCTTTTTTTGTAACAAATAGTGATTCTGTCCGTCTAATTGTCGGAATATCGAAAAGGAGGTGACGGCGGTGGAAAGCGAAAAGCTGTTCAGGGAATGCTATATGAGCGTTTATTCCTATGTTATGGCGCTCTGCAAAGATAAAGCTCTTGCCGAGGAAATTACGCAAAATACATTTTACAAAGCCATGAGCGCGAAGTCTTCGGCAAGCTTTGAAGGGCGTTCTGCGGAGCTTACCTGGCTTTGCTCGATAGCAAAAAACGCGTACGCGGACGAGCTTCGGCGAAGAAAGCGGCAGTTCCCCCTCTTTGACAGCATAGCCTCATCGGACGATGTTGCGGAAAAAGCCGAGGAAAATGAGCTTTCGGCAAGGCTTCACAAGGAGCTTGAAGCTCTTGAAAATCCTTACGGCGAAGTGCTGAAAATGCGCGTTTTCGGTGAGTATTCGTATGAGGATATCGCAAAAAGATTCTCAAAAACCGAAAGTTGGGCAAGAGTTACTTTTCACCGTGCGAAGCTGATGCTTAAAGAAAGGATGGATGAAAAATGAACAATGATTGTATGATAGTCCGCGACCTGATACCGCTCTGCGCCGATGGCGTTTCCAGCGCGGAAAGCACGGAGCTTGTTCTTTCGCATATTGCGGAGTGCCGCGAATGCGAAAGGATATACAGAAGCACCTGCGAGGACGAAAATGTTTCGGTGCTTAAAGATGAAGCGGAAGGCGTCATCGCAAGAGAAAAAAAGCGGGCAAGGAAAAAAAGCCTCGCCGCCGGTACCGCTATCGGCGCGGTTTTACTCATTCCCATACTCGTATGCCTCATCGTCAATCTCGCATCGGGAAAGGCGCTTTCGTGGTTCTTTATCGTTCTTGCGTCGCTTGCGGTTGCCGCATCTTTGTCGATTGTGCCGCTTGTTGCGTTAAACGAAAAGTTTTTGTGGACGCTTTTGAGCTTTACGGCAAGTCTTACGGCTCTTCTTTTAGTGTGCTGTATTTATACTCACGGGGATTGGTTTTTTGTGGTCGAGCTTCCCGTTTTGTTCGGGCTTTCTCTGTTTTTGCTACCGTTTGCGGCAAAAACAGATGCGGCAAAAAAGGCTTTCTTCGGCTTCCGCGCTCTTGCGGTGATGTCTGTTGACACGCTTCTTTTATTTGCGATGCTCCTATGTATCGGGCTCTATGTTAAAAGTGCCGAATATTTCAGGATAGCGTTCCCCATAGCGATTGCGGCTTCGGCGGCAGCTTGGATTATTTTTGTAATCGCGCGGTATCTCAAAATATCAAGGCTCGCAAAGGCCGGAATTTTTACCGCTCTTTCGGGTGCGGCGTTCTACTTCGCCGAAAGCGCCGTCGGCGCGGCAATAAATTCTCATGTTCCTCTGCCCGTTCCGGATTTTACTTTTTCGGAAAGCGGCATCGACGCAAACATAAAATGCGCGGTGCTCGCGGTCTGCGTTATCTCAGGACTTGTTATGTTCATATTCGGCATTGTGAAAGGAAAAAGAGAAAAATGAAAAAAATCTGTGCGTTTTGCATCTGTGCCGCCGTTCTGTTTCTGTGCTCATGCTCTTTGGCGGTAAGCGATATCTATCCGAACGGAGACAAGTATTCTTGCGGGGACGCGGTGATTGAACAGATTCCCCGTGAAATGAAAATAAGCTGGGAATCAGGCAAAGTGTCGGTACAATATCACGATAAAAACACGGTTGAGGTATATGAAGTCTCCACAGCCGAGCTTTCCGATAGAAAAAAGGTGCATTGGCTTTACGAAGACGGAGTTCTCGACATTCGCTTTGCCGCATCGGGCGAAAGCGTTATTAACATAAAAAAAGAGCTTACCGTTCTTGTTCCGTACGGTACGGTGTTTGATAAGCTCTCGGTATTCTCGTCGTCTGCCGATACGGATTGCGAAATAAGCGCCGTGAGTGCGGAGCTTTCCTCGGCTTCCGGCAACATAGCGGCTAATATTCCGAAAGCGGACAAATGCAAGTTCTCAACGGCATCGGGTAATGTGTGCGCAACGCTTGCCAATCCAAAAAGCGTCTCTGCGGATTCCTCGTCGGGCAAGATTGATGTTTCGCTTGATTCTGCGGAAGAATTGAAGTTTGATACCGCATCGGGAAAAATCAATGTTTCTCTTACTTCTGCGGAAGAATTAAAGATTGAGTCCGCGTCGGGGAATGTAAAGGTAGAGGTGAGCAAAAATCTCCTTGCGGCAAGCCTTGAGTCCGCGTCGGGCGATATAGAGCTTTATATCCCGAAAGATATGCCGTTTTCCGCAGAAATCGATACCGCCTCAGGAAAGTTCGACTGTGACATTCCGACGGTGAGAAAGGGAAAGCGCTATATAAGCGGCAACGGAAGCGCAAAGCTCGAATTCGATACAGCGTCGGGCGATATAACCATGCGCGGTCTTGATTTTCAGGTCACATGAGCTGAATATGACATAAAAAACTGACACGGCAGTTCAAAGCCGTGTCAGTTTTTTTATGCCCAATATTATTATTTTCCGATATATTCTTTCTGCTTGTCGGTGAGCTTGTCGATGCTTACATTCCAGAATTTGAGCTTCATCTCGGCCACTCTGTTGTCTACCTCCTCGGGAACGCTTATGAGCTTCTCCGTGAGTGTGTCCTTATGCTCAACAAGATAAAGTGCCGAAAGCGCCTGAATTGCAAAGCTCATATCCATTATCTCCGCGGGGTGTCCGTCACCTGCCGCAAGATTTACGAGTCTGCCCTCGGCGATGATATATACCGTTCTGCCGTTTTTGAGCTTATATCCCATTATATTATCCCTTGCGATAAAGCTCTCGACAGCTATCTCGCGCAGTCTCTTTACATCGACCTCAACATCGAAATGTCCCGCGTTGCAACAAATTGCGCCATCCTTCATATTCATAAAGTCGGCTTCCGTGATTATATCGCAGCAGCCCGTTACGGTGACGAAGATATCGCCGTACTTTGCCGCTTCGTTCATCGTCATAACTTTGAAGCCGTCCATTACCGCTTCCATCGCCTTTATCGGGTCTATCTCGGTGACTATGACAGATGCGCCGAGTCCCTTTGCTCTCATGGCAACGCCCTTGCCGCACCAGCCGTATCCCGCAACGACAACATTCTTGCCGGCTACGATGAGATTGGTAGTGCGGTTGATTCCGTTCCATACAGACTGTCCCGTGCCGTATCTATTATCGAAAAGATACTTGCAACGGGCGTTATTGACCATAGCCATCGGGAATTTGAGCTCTCCCTTTTTTGCCATAGCCATAAGGCGAAGAATACCCGTGGTTGTCTCCTCACAGCCGCCAATCACATTCTCGATAAGCTCGGGATATTCGGTGTGAATGAGATTTACAAGGTCGCCGCCGTCGTCGATGATAATATTCGGCTTTGCCTCTATTACCATTCTCGTATGGTGTCTGTATTCCTCGGCGGTGACGCCGTGCCATGCGTATACATTGAGTCCGTCGTGAACAAGTGCCGCGGCTACATCGTCCTGCGTGGACAGCGGATTGCTTCCCGTGACGAACATCTCCGCGCCGCCGGAACGAAGCACCTTGCAAAGATACGCGGTCTTTGCCTCAAGGTGTATCGAAAGCGCTATTCTTATTCCCGCAAAGGGTTTTGTCTTTGTGAATTCCTCCTCTATCGTACGGAGCAAATCCATGTGTGCGCGAACCCAGTCAATCTTTCTTTTTCCGCTCTCCCAAAGAGCTATGTCCTTTATCTCGCTTTTCATATTTCCCTCCTGTATTACAGTGAATTTATAACTTTTTCCGCTTCGTAATATATCTTTTCGCTGTCCGCGGTCAGTACCTCATAGTTGTCGATGAGCAGTTTTCCGCCTACCATAAGATGCGATACCTCGCTTCCGTTTGCGCTGTATGCTAGAGCCGAAACAAGGTTATTCTTGGGGCGGAAGGTCGGTGTATTCAGGTCAAACAGTGCGATATCGGCAAGTTTTCCGCTTTCTATCGCGCCGTTTGCAAGTCCGAGCGCCGTTGCCGCGTTCTCCGTGACGGCATCAATCGTATCTGCCGCGCTTACGGCAAGTGCGTCAAGATTTGCCCCCTTATGGACAAGTGCGTAAGCTCTCATATCCGGGAAAAGATTTACCGTATTATTCGATGCGGCGCTGTCTGTTCCGAGAGTGACATTTATTCCCGCCGCCTTTAATTTGCCGACTGGTGCAAAGCCGTTGCCGAGCTTCATATTCGATATGGGGCACGATGCGACGCTTACGCCTCTTTTTGCAAGTATCGCGATATCGTTTTCCGAAAGCTTTACGCAGTGCGCGGCGACGGTATTGCCCGAAAGAAGTCCGAGCCCGTCAACATACTCGACGGGGGTTTTGCCGTGAGCCTTCATGCAGTCGCCGAATTCCGTTTCGGTTTCGGATAGGTGAAGGTTTATGCCGATGCCGAGCTCTTTTGCAAGCTCCGCGGCGTGGCGGAGCGTTTTTTCTCCGCAGGTGTATATCGCGTGCGGAGCAAGCATAAACGACAGGTTTTCTTTGCCCGCATACGCCTTTATCTCGTCGGTCGCTTCACGGAAACGCCTTTCCGCGCCGCCGTCCGCGTCGCCGAGCTCTCCGGCAAGTCCGCGTGAGATAACGGCTCTCATTCCCGTTTCGAGTGCCGCGTCGCAGCTCGTCTCGGGAAACATGTGCATATCGAGATATGTTCCCGTTCCGCTTTTCATCATCTCCAAAAGCGAAAGCATGGAGCCCGCCTTTGCCTGCGGGCGTGTCATTCTGTCTTCGCGCGGCATAATCGCTCCGAAAAGCCAATCTGCAAACGGCAGGTCGTCGGCAAGGTTGCGGAACACGCTCATATACGCGTGAGTGTGGCAGTTGATTAGTGCCGGTATCGCAAGCTTATCCGTGCCGTCGATGGTTTTATCATACGAAACGCCCTCGGGCGCTTTGCCGACGGTTTTTATTCTGTCGCCTTCCGTCGTGATATCGCCGTGCTTTATTATGTATTTGCCGTCCTCTTTTACGAGAATTTCGGCATTCTTTATAAGTGCGGTCATTTTATACCTCTTATGCTTTACTTATTACAGTTCAGTTTACCATAAAATATACTTCGTTGCAATAACAAAATGAAAAAAGCCGCTTTTGGGGCGGCTTTTTTCGAGGGGAAAGGTATATGGTTCGCGATGCGAAAAAAGAAAAATCAACAAAAACGCATCGCAAATTGGGGGCTATATGACGAATTCTCACAAGCTTCCTTTGTTTGCATTCTGATTATATCACTTCAAAAGCGCGAAATTGTGTATATTAAGCGGCAAAATTGTATGAATTTTAATAAAAACAATAGTTTTTTTAGTAAAATAATGTTGATTATTCTCCCTCGTTGTGATATGATAAGTTAGATTATTATGAAACGGAGATAAAACAATGGCTAATAAAAAACACTTCTTTACATCCGAATCCGTAACTGAAGGACATCCCGATAAAATTTGCGACCAGATTTCCGACGCCGTTCTCGACGCTATTCTTGAAAAGGACAAGAACGCCAGAGTAGCCTGCGAAACCTGCACCACAACCGGTATCATTATGGTTATGGGCGAAATTACAACAAACGCTCAGATTGATGTTCAGGACATCGTGAGAGAAACCGTCCGCGAGATTGGTTATGACGATTCCTCGAAGGGCTTTGACTGCTATACCTGCTCCGTAATCAGCTCCATTCACAAGCAGTCGCCCGACATCGCGCTCGGCGTAGACAAGGCTTTGGAAGCAAAAGAGGGCACTCTCTCCGACAAGTACGACATCGGCGCCGGCGACCAGGGTATGATGTTCGGCTTTGCATGCGATGAGACTCCCGAGCTTATGCCGCTGCCCATCTCTCTTGCTCACAAGCTCTCAAAGAGACTTACCGATGTGAGAAAGAACGGCACTCTGCCCTATCTTCGCGCAGACGGAAAAACTCAGGTAACGGTTGAGTACGATTCCGATAACAAGCCTGTCAGAGTTGACGCTATTGTCGTTTCGTCCCAGCACGACGCCGAGACTCCTCTTGAACAGATTCGCAAGGACATCATCGAAAATGTAATCAAGCCGATTGTTCCCGAGAAGTTCATCGACGAGAACACAAAGATTTTCGTAAATCCGACCGGAAGATTTGTAGTCGGCGGCCCCATGGGCGACAGCGGTCTTACCGGTAGAAAAATTATCGTTGATACATACGGCGGATATGCCCGTCACGGCGGCGGTGCCTTCAGCGGCAAAGACCCGACAAAGGTTGACCGCAGTGCCGCTTACGCCGCAAGATATGTCGCAAAGAACATCGTTGCCGCAGGGCTTGCTTCGTACTGCGAGATTCAGCTCTCCTACGCAATAGGCGTTGCCCGTCCCCTCTCGGTATTCATCGACACGAAGGGAACAAACACCATTCCGCTCTCGGAGATTGAAAAGAGAGTAAACGCAAACTTTGACCTCCGTCCCGCCGCTATAATCGAATACTTCGATTTGAGAAGACCTATCTACAAGCAGACGGCGGCTTACGGTCACTTCGGCAGAACGGATGTTGACCTCCCCTGGGAGCGCACCGACCTTGCCGAGAAGCTTAAATAAAATAAAGCACATAAAAAATTCGCAGACAAAAGTCTGCGAATTTTTTTATTCAAAATGTTCTTTCGTGTACCGTGTCCCAATTTCTGTTTTCGCACCAATACACTTTCATTCTGCTTGCATCGAACACCATTGATACTACCGTGGGGCATATCTCCTGCGAAGTCGCTTTTAAGACGGCAAAGCAATCGCTTACATCAAAATCGTCGGATGCGGATTGAAGCATTTTTTGCGCGGTATTATATCTGTCAAGCCCCATCCACGAATGCTTTTCGCTGTCCCCTTTATACGGAGAAAAGTTTGTGAGCACCTTATACATAGGCTTTTTGTAATAGCTTGCTCCTTGCCCGGGCACAATATGCAGAACATTTCCGTCTTTATCGGAAAGTGCCGACATAAATGTAATTCCCTCAACGCTGCATACATCGCCCGATTCGGCAACCGCTCTTATCTGCTCGAATGTTCTTTTTTTCGTAAGCAGGTCGATATCCAGCATTATGATATTCTCTTTTTTGCCGTCGGGCTCGCTTCTTGTGTCATACGGCCAGCAGGTCGGCATACCGACGAAGTCACCTCTGTTATTTACTCCGAAAAGCGGCATATATCCCTCTTTTGCGTCATTTATCTCAATAAAAACGCCGTGGCTCGATTCCGTTACGCGGTACTCCATATCGAGAATGTCAAGATTCCAGCCTACTATTGTCTTTTTTCTGTTTGAGATAATGCTCGTGCACATTTTCGCCTCGCTATTCCGCCGATTCTATACCCGATACGATTATCTCTGCAAGCTCGGCTATGCGTTCGGTCTTACCTGCGAGGTAGAGGTATCCCATAAGGCTCTCAAGTCCCGTCGCCGCGCGATATTCCGCCACGGTCGCTTTCTTCGGGACATTTCCGCCCTTGGCGTTTCTGCCTCTCCTCAAAACATCGGCTTCTTCTTCCGAAAGAAGCGGCTCGATTATCTTTACTCCCTTCGCCTGCGCGGATGCGTTTACAAGCGAAAAGGCTCTTATGTTGTACTCCTTGCTCGAAAGTGAGCTTTCCTTTACAAGCTTTGCGCGAATCGCCGTCTCATAAACGCTGTCACCGAGATAGGCAAGCTCAAGCGGCGCGTTCATCGGTCGAGCTTCCATTGTACTCCGTTTGGCGTGTCGATGAGTGTTACACCCTGCGCCTTAAGAGTGTCTCTTATCTCGTCGGCTCTTGCAAAGTTCTTCGCTTTCTTGGCTTGTGCCCTCTCATTTATGAGCTGAGCAACCTTTGCCGCAAGTTCGGGGCTCGCGCCCTCGGGAACGGGGCTTTCCTTCGGCTTTTTGTCTTCCTCTCTCTTTTTATCCGCCGCGGCAAGAAGTCCGAGCGAAAGCACTCTTTCAAAATCCGCGATGCAGCAAAGCTTTGTCGCGTCATTTGTGTTGTATTTGAGAACATCATAGAGCGCGGTCAACGCAAGCGATGTGTTGATATCGTTGTCTATCGCCTCTTTGAATTTTGCCGTAAGCGCATTCTTTGCCGCTTCGTCTATCGGAGATTTGTCGTCCTTGTCAAGTGCCGCAATCTTTGCGACAAGCTTATTGTAGCTTACCGCCGCGTTATCAAGCGCTTCAAAGCTGAACGAAAGCAGCTTGCGGTAATGCGATTGCAAGCAGAAGAATCTGTATACAAGCGGGTTATATCCCTTTTGCTCTAAAAGCGAAACCGTTAAGAATTCGCCCGAGGATTTACTCATCTTGCCGCCGTTTATATTGAGGTGAAGAACATGGAACCAATAGTTGCACCAATGATGCGAAAGATAGGATTCGCTCTGTGCAATCTCGTTTGTGTGATGCGGAAAAGCATTGTCTATGCCGCCGCAGTGGATATCAAGGTATTCGCCGAGGTGCTTTATGCTTATGGCGGAGCATTCGATATGCCAGCCGGGGTAACCGACTCCCCACGGGCTTTCCCACTTGAGCTCCTGGTCTTCGAATTTCGACTTCGTAAACCACAGAACGAAGTCGCTCTTGTTTTTCTTGTTGCCGTCCTCGTCAACGCCCTCTCTTACACCGACGGCAAGGTCTTCGCTCTCCATATTGCCGAATACATAGTATTCTTTTAATTTTGAGGTGTCGAAATATACATTGCCGCCCGCAAGATATGCGTAGCCTTTTTCGATGAGCTTTTGTATCATCTCTATAAACTCGGAAATGCAGTTTGTGGCAGGCTCTACAACATCGGGACGCTTTATATTGAGCTTTTCGCAGTCCGAAAAGAAAGCATCGGTGTAGAATTTTGCTATCTCCATTACCGTTTTATGCTCTCTTTTTGCTCCCTTGAGCATCTTGTCCTCTCCGGTATCGGCATCGCTTGAAAGATGTCCGACATCGGTGATGTTCATTACTCTTTTTACATCGTAGCCGTCGTAGCGGAGCGCCTTTTCGAGCACATCCTCCATTATGTAGGAGCGAAGGTTGCCGATATGGGCAAAATGATATACCGTCGGGCCGCAGGTGTAAAGCTTGACCTTGCCCTGCTCATACGGCACGAATTCTTCTCTTTTTCTTGTAAGTGTGTTGTATAGATACATTTTGTGCTGTCCTTTTTCAGTTGAAATCTATGAATTTGCTGTAGCTGTGTATGTAGTCGATGCCCGACCATATCGTTGCGGCAAGTGTTGCCGCAAGTCCGATATATGTGAATATATTGAGCTCGAAAAATTCGATATAATGCGCAAGGAATGATTCTGCAAGCATAACGACAACGCAGAGCGACTGTGTCATCGTCTTCGCCTTGCCGGAAAACTGCGCGGCTATTACCGTTCCGTTTGAAGATGCGGCAAGCATTCTTATTCCGTTTATTACTAGGTCACGCAGAACAATTACCGCCGTGAGCCATATAAGAAGTCTCGAAACAAGCGGTTCTTTTTCAAAATAGAAAATCGCAAGCGCGATATACGCGGAATATATCATAAATTTATCGGCAAGCGCATCCATAAATTTGCCGAAGTTTGTGATTAAGTTGTACTTTCTCGCTATCTTGCCGTCAAACATATCGGTAAGAGCGGTTATTGCGAATATAGCCGCAAGTGCTATGTAATTCCAGGGCTCTGCAACTATCTTATAGAGCGCAAAAACTATAAACACGGGAACAAGTACGACACGCAGTATCGTGAGTACATTCGGAACATTGAGTATTTTTTTCATTTTATTTTGCCTTTCTTTTCTTTGCCGCATTTACGGTATTCGCAAGAAGCATTGTTATTGTCATCGGCCCGACTCCGCCGGGAACCGGTGTGATGAACGATGCTTTCTTTTCCACATTTTCAAAATCGACATCGCCGCAAAGCTTTCCGTTTTCGTCCCTGTCCATTCCGACATCGACGACGACGGCGCCCTCCTTGACCATATCGGCGGTGATGAATTTGGGCTTGCCTATCGCGCAGACAAGTATATCCGCACGCCTTGTGACCGCGGCAAGGTCTGCCGTCTTGGAATGGCAGACGGTGACTGTTCCGTTATCGCGCAGCATCAAAAGCGCCATCGGCTTTCCGACTATATTGCTCCTGCCGACGACTACACATTCCTTGCCCGAGCATGATATTCCGTAAAATTTGAGAAGCTCCATTATTCCCGCGGGGGTGCAAGGAACAAAGCCGTCCTCTCCGACAAGTATCTTGCCGACATTGGAGACATGGAACGCATCAACATCCTTGTCGGGATTTATGCTCGCTATAACCTTTTTCTCGTCAAGCCCTTTAGGCAACGGAAGCTGAACAAGTATGCCGTCAACATCGTCCCTTGTATTCAGCTCTTCGACAAGTGCTGTAAGCTCTTGCTCCGTTGCCGTTGCGGGAAGGTCGTATTCAAATGACTTGATTCCCGTCTGCTCGCAACCTTTTTTCTTATTCTTTACATATACCTGCGATGCGGGGTCCTCTCCCACAAGCACTACGGCAAGTCCGGGAGTTCTTCCTTCCGCGGTGAGCTCTGCCGCTTCTTTTGCTATGCGTTCCCGCACGGATGCGGAAACAAGTTTTCCGTCAATCAGCGTTGCCATATTATTCGACTTCCTCCGCTTTTTCTGTATTTTCTTCCTCCGATTTTTCCGAATTTTCCTCCGAAAAGACGGGCGAATACTCTTTGTCCGCAAGCTTTTGCTTATTCTTTTTGCCGAGCACGACAAGCATTATCACCGATACGACAAATGCGGAAAATGCTATGATGGACGAAATGTATATCTTGTTGTCCGGTGAGCCGAGAACATATTCTCTGTCGCGCAAAAGCTCGAGAAATCCTCTGCCGAAGCCATACCACGCGGTATAAGTGAAGAACACCTGACCGTTGAATTTTTTGCGCTTTGCAAGTATTACAAGAAGCACAAAGCCGACCGTATTCCACAGCATTTCGTATAAAAACAGCGGGTGCACGGTCTTATCAAGCTGCACTATGTACATTCCCCACGGGAGAGTGGTCTCGATTCCGTAAACCTCGACATTGATGAAGTTGCCGATTCTGCCTATAATCTGACCGATTATGAGGCAACGGCAGATAAGGTCGCAGGAATTGAGGAAGTTCTTTTTCTTTATAAGGCAGACAACGGCTATCGTAATCAAGCCGCCGATTATACTGCCGAGTATCGAGATGCCGCCGTCCCATATCGCGATAACCTCAATAAAGCTCTTCTGCTTTACGGAATCGGTGAGAACATAGAACAGTCTTGCCGATATGACGGCAAACGGTATTGTGAATATGGCGATATCTAGAAAATCGTCCTGTGTTATTCCGGAGCTTTTGCAGTTTGCGATTCCGTATATAAGCGCAAGTATAAGTCCTATGCAGATTATGACGCCATACCAATATATATCCTTGCCGAATAAATCCGGAATGGCTACGCGGTTTAGCTCGAATTCGCCTATTCCGAGTCCGGGAAACGATATTTTCATACCATTCACCTCTGTTTATTAATGGGTTTTACGACGCTCATTGAAACGGCGTCTTCGACAAAAAGTTCTTTTGCCCTCGCGTTTACATCGGCAAGCTTAACTGCGAACACGGCTTTGGGAATATCGAGCATATCGTATCCCGTGAGCACCGCGTTGAGCATACAGCTTGCCGCGCTCTCCGTGTTCTCGTACGCGACGATGCTCTTTGCATATACGACGCGTTTGCATCTCTCAAAGTCAGCCTTGGACACGCCCTTTTGCGCGGTCTTTGCCATAAGCTCCTTTACCGCTTTCAATACCGCGTCGGGATTGTCGGAATCTCCGTTTATTATGAGGTGAGAAAAGCTGTAGCTTGTCTCAAATTCGGCACTGAATGAGTCGCCGATGAGTCCGCTTGCGTAGTTTTTGCAGTAGAATTCGCTTCCTATGCCGAAAAGACATTCCTCAAGAATCGCCGTCGTGACCTCTTTTTTGAGCGCCGCCTTACCCGTATTGTCGGGATTGGAATCCTTTATTCCTATCATAAACAACGGTCTTGCGACATCAAGTGAGGTTTCGGTCTTTTTTCTGTTTGCCTTGACGGGCTCGGTGTACGGTGCAAGCTCGACGACGGGCTTTTTTGACTTGGGTATTATCTCGTCGGCAAGCGCGATAACCTTATCCTTATCAAATTTGCCGCAGAGTATGAGGCACATATTAGATACATCGTAGAAGGTGTTATAGCACTTGTAGAGAATCTCGGGATTAAGCGTTCCGATGCTCTCCTCCGTGCCTGCTGTATCTATGCGAACCGGATTTGACTTATACATTCCCTGAAGCGCGCCGAAATAGCATTTCCAGTTGGGGTCATCGTCATACATACGAATCTCCTCGCCTATGATGCCCTGCTCTTTTGCGATATTTTCGGCAGTGAAATACGGCTTTGTGACTTGCTCCAAAAGCACGCGGAGATTTTCGTGCTCATTCGATGTGCAGGAGAAAAGGTATGCCGTTCTGTCGCCCGATGTGTAGGCGTTGGCGTTGCCGCCGAAGCGTGCGTATTTGGCAAAGGTGTCTTCTCCGTCCTCGCTCTCGAACATCTTGTGTTCCATAAAATGAGCCGTGCCGTCGGGTATCTGCGTAAAGCTCTTTTCGCCCTCAAGCTTAAACTTCGTCATACATGAGCCGTACTTTGTCGCAAAATACGCAAACGATGTGCTGTGGTCTTTGGGGATTATATAGATGTCAAGTCCGCTCTTGTGCTTTATTTTGGTGTAGCCCTCGTCTATGGCTTCGTTGTAAACAGTGCTTATCTTGTCTGCCATTTACTCCACATCCTTTCCGTCCATACCCGTAAGCAGATATACCGTATCAAGCATAACATCCTGTGCGGCTTCTATTACCTGCGGCTTCGTGAGGTATGATATAGCCATGGAAGCAAGCGCCGGTGAATCCACAAAGCCGAGTATTGACCTTGTGTAATACCATCTTATTATCGCCATGGCGCTGTCTTCCGTCTCTTTATATTTATTGATGAGGCTGTCCTTTGCCGATTTGAATTCCTCGTCGCTGATATCGCCGTTCTTTATCGCGTCGAGCTGTGCAAGTATCTCCGCCTGCGCCTTTTCTTTGTTTGCAGGGTCTATTGCGCTGGCAACTATCATTATGCCCTTTATGGATTCGACAACGGGGGTGCAATAATAGCATAGCGAAAGCTTTTCTCTCACATTCGTAAAGAGCTTGCTTGTAACGCAACCGCCGTATATTTCCGAAAACAGCGATATTGCCGCAAAGTTTCGGTCTGCAAGCGACCTGCCGAGTCTGAATCCGAGCGAAAGCTTTGCCTGTGTTATGGACTGATGCTCGGTGTACTCTCTTACTTCGCCGGTTACCTTCTTCTTGACCTTGGTGGACGGAACATCAATGGAAAGGTTGCGCTTTACGCTTTCAAACCTTGCCTTGAACTTCTCCGAAAGTGCCGCGGCATCATAGTCTCCGACATAGTAAATCTCAAACTTTGAGGAAAGCAACGCTCTGTAATACGCTTCGGTGAGCGCTTCCGTCGTAATCTTTTCGACCTCCTCCTCGCTTCCGTAGATATAGGTCGAATATCGCTCGTTTTCGCACATCACCTCGCCGCAACGACGAACGGCGTAGCCGTCCTTATTGTTGGAGGATGCCCGTATCGTATCAATAAGATTCTTCTTCTCGCTCTCGACTATCGCGGCATCGAATACTCCGTCCTTCAGGGCGGGGGCAAACACGACATCGAGCAGAAGCTCCGTCATCTGTGCCTCTATATCCTCGCCGTCCGGAACATACTTATTGCGTAAAACGGAGGCATCTATCATTGAAAGATGTACCTCGCCGCACTTTCTCGAATTTCCGTTTATGCTTGCCGCATACAGTCTGTCAAGCTCTCTGTTGAAATCCTCCATCTTGGGGAATCTCGCGCAGCTCTTTGTGAGCACTGCGACAAGCAGTGAGTTCATCGCCGCGTTCTCCGGAGTGAGCTTTGCGGTAAAGCCAATGCTTAACACCGCGTGCTTGAATTTTTGCGTTCCGACGGCACAGAAATTGACGCCGTCTCCTATCTCGATACGAGTTGTTTGCACCTTTTTGTCATCCTTTCGATTTATCTTTCATCTGTGATAAAATTCGCTGTAATTATTATAGCACAAAGCTGTTTTTTTGGCAATACATACCGCATAAAAAACTTGAATTTTTTATTTTTCCATATTTTCTATTCGTTTTTTTACCTTGTATATGAGCTCATCCGCCGCTTCCGCAGATGTGGCGTAGCTGATTATTCTAAGGCTCTCCGCTCTGTTGCATATAATATTGGCGCGCGCATTTGTGCCGTTTTTTATCACAACGCCCTCTCCGCCGTCCGTGCCGCCCTCTTTTATGAGTGTGTCCATTATGACAGTCTTTCCGTTTTTGCAGGGTATTACCATCTCTCTGCGGGTGACCGTGCGGCAGAGCGACGCAAGCTTTTCGATATCCGCATCTCTCGATTTCATTACGGCGGCAAGTCTCATAAAGGTAAATGCGGCGTCGCTTATCCATAGGCTCCGCCTTGCTCCGAAGCGGGCAAGCGCCTCTCTGCGCGTTGCGGGAGTGGATGCGAATTTTTCTATTCTCAGTCGGTCGTCCGCCCACTCGAATTCGGGCAGTCTTTCGTAGCTTGCGGAAATGTCGAACTCTCCCCTGTACGCCGCGTCGGAAGCAAGTATGGAGCATATTCGAGAGCGGGTGTAGGTCTTGCCGTTTGCCGTGATGCTTATATCAAAGCCGTCGTCGGAGATATCGACCTGCATTCCGTTTTCGTCGGGATTTTTGCTCTTTTCAGTGTAAACCTCCGCGTCAAGAAGTGAAAGCGCGCTCCGCAAAGCGAACGCCGCAGGCGAGCTTGACACGGTTACTCTTATTCCGTCGAGGCTGTATACATTCATATCCGTCGCGTAGACGCTCTTTATCAATGCGTCGGTATAGCGCGGTGAAAGCGCCGCCGTTCTGACAGGAGTTTTGCCGCTTCCCTTTTGGAATTTCTCGGAGCGGAGCGCCGAAAGAAGCGCCCTCTCGAAGTCGGCGCACACGGGATAGGTGCTGCTGTCGTAGAGCTTTATTACGGGTGAGCCGTTATGCGCGGAAACGAAAACCGATGCTCCGAGTCCGAAAGAATACGCCGCAAATGCCGCCTGCGCCGAAAAGCTTCTGCCGAACTCCCATGTGACGGAGCAGCCCGCGTCTGCCGCCGCAAGCGCAATACAGTGTGCATAATCCGACGCCTCTTCGCTTCCGTCGTGGCTTATGCCGACTTTTCCGAAGCTGAGCGCCTTTGCAAGCGCCGCTCCGAAGGCGTACAGCTTTTCGCCGTCGGCTTTTTCTCTGTTTTTAATTCCGTCGTCGGAAAAATAATATCCGTAGGCGGAGGATGAAATATCTCTCTGTCTTTTTCCTCTTGCAAAAATACATCCCGTCGCAACCGTTCCGTCCGGCACGCTTGCTCCGTTTGAAAGCATAACTCCGTCAAGTATGCAGTTGTCGCCAATCTCCACGCCGTCAAACGCGACGGTGTTTTTTATTTCGCTATTGACGCCGACCGTGCAGGAATTTCCGAGCACGCTGTCGCGCACGGTAGAGCCGCTCTTTAATATGCAGTTTTCGCCGAAAAGCGTTCTGCCGCATACCGTTCCGTCGCCCGACGGAGCGGTATTCTTCGCGCTTATGCCCGTCTTATCGCGCAATACCGCCATATTGCAGGCAAAAAGCGACGGCAGGCTTCCGATATCGCACCAATAGCCGTTTGCCTTTGTCGCGTATAGCTTTTTGTCCTCGTAAAGAAGCTTCGGGAACAGGTCGTTTGCGAAGTCGTACGGCTTTCCGTCCGGAACGAGGTCGAAAACGCTCTTTTTTATGATATATATTCCCGTGTTGACATTTCCCGTGACGGTTCTGCTCCACGGCGCTTTCTCGGAAAAGCTCTTCACTCTGCCGTCGGAGTCTACCGTCACCGTGCCGAATTCCGTGGGGTCATTTGCCTCGTAAAGCGCTATGGTCACATCGGCTTTTCTTTCGTCGTGGAAGCGCACAAGCTCCTTTATATCAAAGTCGAACACCGCGTCGCCCGAAACGACTATCACGCTGTCGCCTTCCGTCTTTTCCGCCGCACGCTTTACGCCGCCTGCGGTTCCGAGCGGCTCTGTCTCAGTGAAATAGCCGAGCTTTACGCCGGAAAACTCTTTGCCGAGTCTTTCTTTTATCTGTTCGCCCTCATACATAAGCGTTACCGCACAGTTTTTTACGCCCGCGGCGGCAAGCTTTCTCACCGCGTGAAATATCACCGGCTCCGTTCCCACATTGACAAGCGGCTTCGGAAGTCCGTCGGTTACGGGATATAGTCTTTTGCCGTAGCCTCCCGCAAGAATAATGCCATCGTACATAAAATCACTCCGTTCTTTTTTCTTGTATGCTTATTTTTGCTACTTGAAAAGAAGATTATTCCGAATAATAAAAATACTGTTGTATCGGGCGGGATTTTATGATAGAATTATGATGTGATAATTTCCGAAGAAAGAAAGTGAGAGCTTGGCGGATATAAAAAGAAACGCTTTTTCCGAAGCGGGAAGATATTTTTCCGTGCCGTATCAGGTGGCGGAAAATCTGAATAATGCAAGCGAAACGGAGATAAAGCTTGCCCTTTTCTTCTGCGCAAACAGAGATGCGGGGCTCTCCGACGCCGCCGCCGCGCTCGGTATATCGAAAAACGACGCCGAAGCCGCCAACGCTTTTTGGAGAGGCGCGCTTTCTTCTGCGGGCAGTCCCGTAAAAGCGGAAAAAACATATTCGCGCAAGACGGGCGATGCTCCCGATTACAGCGGAGCTCAGCTTGCGGAAATTCTCACAAACGGCAAGGGACTTGCGGGAATTATGGACGAATGTCAAAGGCTTCTTTGCAAAACCTTTACCGCTCACGACACAGAGGTCTATGTGGGATGTCTGTATGATTGGCTCGGTCTTTCGCCCGAATATATTTTGCTTTTGACCTCTTACTGCTGTGACCACGGAAAAAAGAATGTCAGATACATAGAAAAAACCGCCATATCCCTGCACGATGAGGGCATCGACAACTACGAAAAGCTCGAGCTTTACATAGCGGATGCCGAAAAGAGGGGTATGTCGGAATACAGGCTTCGCAAGCTCTTCGGCTTTGGCGAAAGGGCGCTTACGGCATCGGAAAAAAAGCATTTTGCGAAATTTGAACAGACTCCGTTTGAGCTTGTGGAATGTGCTTACGGGCAGATGATAAAAAACATCGGTGAGGTAAAGCTCGGATATCTTGCGAAAATTCTCGACAACTGGAGCGAAAAGGGAATTAAAACCGTCGGGGAAGCGCAAAATGAGTCGATGCGCAAATCCGAAAGCTCCGAGGGAGCTTTTTCGCAGAAGAGCTTTGAGTTTGACGATTTTCTCTCCGCCGCGATAAAGAGCGGAACGAAGAAGAAAGGAAAAAAAGATGAGTAACTATCAGGCAGTAAGGGACAAGTTCGACAAAAAGCGCGATGCCGCCATAGCCGACGCGGAAAAAAGAAAAAACGACCTGCGCAAAAAGAGTCCCGCCTTTGCAAAAGCCGACGACGAAATTATGCTGCTCGGCGTAAGGCTTTTGCGCGTTATGCAGGATATCGGAACGGACGGCTCCGAGGAAATAATGAAAATCAAAGCCGAGATGAAAGAAAGGCGAAAGGAAAGAGCCGCCGCTCTTGCCGCCGAGGGACTTCCCGAAGACTACACAAAGCCGAGGTTCGAGTGCGAAAAGTGCGAGGATACCGGTCTTGTCGGAGTAAATGTCTGCGACTGCTTTATTAAAGCTCTCAGGACGGAAAACTATCTTACCTCCGGGCTCGGAAAAACTCTCGTGCGTCAGCGCTTTGAGAATTTTGACCTCTCTCTCTATCCCGCCGATGTGCGCGATGATATGAAAAGCGTATTTGAGCTGTGCCGGGAATACGCTTCCGGCTTTTCACGCGACAGCGACAGTCTTCTGTTCATTGGCGGAACGGGGCTCGGAAAAACTCATCTTTCGTCCGCTATTGCGATGAAAGTGCTCGACCGCGGCTTTTCTGTGGTGTACGACACGGCGCAGAGCGTTTTTTCGGCTTTTGAGAAAAACAGATTTGAGAAAGACGAATCGGACACGGCAAAGTATTCTGAATGTGATTTGCTGATAATTGACGACTTGGGCTCGGAATTCAAAAGCAATATGAACGAAAGCACTCTCTACGGAATTCTCAACGCAAGAATGAATGCACAAAAATCCACTATCATCAACACAAATCTCTCCCCCGCCGACCTGCACGCAAAATACGACGACAGAATCATATCGCGGCTTTTCGGGCAGTTTACGGTACTTTGGTTTTCGGGAAAAGATATCCGTATGCAAAAGCTGATGAAAGAATAAACGCAAAAAAACAGGCTGAAAAATCAGCCTGTTTTCGTTTTTTTGCGGTAATTTTTTATTTTGTGAAGTAATCCGAATCGGAAAGCAGTTTTTTCATCTTCTCCTGTGAGAGCTTGAGTATTGAGCTCGGCTTTACATTCTTTAAGAACAGTGCCGGATTCTTTCTCTCTCCGAATTCGTATATTTCATAATGAAGGTGCGGGCCGGTGGTTCTGCCGCTTTCTCCCGAGAGGGCGATAGGTTGTCCCTGATACACCTCGTCGCCGACTTCGACAAGTATCGACGACAGGTGTGCATACAGCGACTCGTATTTGTCGCCGTGGCTTATCTTGACCATATAGCCGTATGTGCCGCTCATATCCGCCGCAACGACAACTCCGCCGTCCGAAGCGTACACGGTCGTTCCGAGGTCTGCTCTGAGGTCTAATCCGTAATGGAAGCTATTGGAGCCGAATATATTTCTCCAGCCATAGGCGCAGTTGAGTGATGTGTTCTCGAGAGGCAATATAAATGTTCCCGTGGGAGCCGTCGGCGGCTTCTTTTTTGTTCCCTCAAGGACTATTTTATCGACGGGCTCGGATATGTTTTTATAGGCGATGACTTCTCTTGATACCTCTTCGCCGTTTATATAGCTGACTTTGGCGGTGACATTCCGCTCTCCGAGAACGCCTTCAACGGAGACATAAGTCATTCCGTCATAATACTTCTTGCTTTTTTCGTATATCGTCTTATACGGGATTTTTTCGGTGTAATTCTCTATAACGGTGGACTTATACACAAGCGATGCCGTGATATCATCGGAAAAATCCGCCGGAATATAATATGTGTTTTCGAGCGTTGCGTCCGTTTGATTTACATATATTCTCTTGCCGAGAATCTTTTTTACATTGGCAATCTCCGTGGCGGTTGTCGCAGAGCCGACATCCCCTTCGATAAGCGCATCCTTGCCGCACAGGGTGGTGACTATCGCGCTCTCGTCCATGAGCAGTCTGCTTGATACGGGACGCTTTATTATGCTTACACTGTTCGCTATCTCGACTTCGCATCCGTATTTTTTTGACATAATTGAGCATACGCGTTTGAGCGCGGTGTTTATAACCGTTTTTTCGGCATTGGCGGCAACAAGCGTGCCGTCTATCTCGAGTGCGTATGCCTCCGCAATCTCTCTGCCGCAGGCTTTATAAAGTCTGTCATAAAGCTCGTCCTCGGTGAGCATTTTATGTATCGCGCCGTATCGGGGCTTTAGTTCTTCTTTCGGTGAATACTTATACGATACCTCGAGTATATCGGACATATCCTTTTCGAGCTTTGACTTTACTTTTTCATACTCCGCGATATCGCCGACATATCCGACCGCTTTACCGTCCGCAAACACCTCAAAGCTTACTCCGCCAAGTGATGTGAGTGTGATGAAAAGAGCCGCTATGACCGCCGCCGCCGCAGGAAAAATGTATGAAAATACTTTTATGAATTTTTCTTTCTGCTTTTTTGATGCGTATTTTCCGGCGCCCATAACATACCTCCTTTCGCCAAAATATACAGTTAAAGCGTGAGTATTATATCACATTTTACCCAAATGTGTCAATACCCGCGCTTTTTTCATTTATGCATTGTATGTATATTCTTGCCGATTTGCGTATCTGCAAGCGCATACGAAATCGCCCGAAGAGATGAATTCTTCGACAGAAGAATGGACAACTCTGCCCTGTGTCCACGACGCGTGGACTATCCTTCCGCCGCCCGCGTACATACCGACATGACCTTTGAGGTACACGGCATCTCCGGGCATAAGCTCCGAAAGTCCGACTTTTATAAAGCAAGGTGTCTTATCGGGGTCGGAGTCTCTGTATATCTCTATTCCGCACATATAGTAGCACATTGCGACAAAGCCGGAGCAATCTATTCCGAGAACGGTCTTGCCGCCCCATTTATACGGCGCTCCGAGCAGCTTTTTGGCGGTTTTTACGAGCTTTGCCGCGTCAAACTCCTCTTTTATTCTCTCTATCGAGCCCGTATGTACGAAAAAACGCTCTCCGTCTACGCCCTCGACCTCCGAAAATATGCCGTCTGTGTTACCGGTGAGTTTCAGTCTGCTTCCCATAAACAGAACAAAAAGCTCGCTATCCTTAAAAGTCGGCTTCGCGTATGCTCCGGTGCACGCCGCCGTGACTATACTGTCGGCTTCGTATGTCTTGCCCGTGAAATCCTTAATATAGGCGTATCCCGAATAATTCATCGGCGTACCTATATAAGCATATTTATCCGTCACGGAAAGCGGTCTTACATTCCAGCCGTACAAAAGCTCGTCGGTCGGAAGTTCAAAGCCGTCGCGCTCATAGAGCTTTACCAATGGCTTATTTACCGTCATTTTGCCGCTTCTGCGAATTCGTCGTAAATAGACTTTATCGCGGTTTCAAAGTTCTTTCCGTCAACGCCTATGATGATGTTGAGCTCACTGCTTCCCTGGTCTATCATTCTTATACTGATGCCGGCTTTGGCGGCGGCGCTGAATACCTTTGCCGCAGTTCCGGGCTTGCTCTTCATGCCTCTGCCGACAACGGCTATGAGTGCTATATCGTGCTCGACCGTGACAAGGTCGGGAGAAAGCTTATCGCCTATTTCGCAGATAAGCGCCTTTTCGTTCGAAATATATCTTTCATTTTCCTCGACGATGATGCTCATGGTATCGATGCCCGTCGGAACATGCTCTATGGATATTCCGTAGCGCTTGAAAAGCTCGAAGGTTCTCGCCATAAATGCAAGGTCGAAGTGCATACGCTCTTTTTCTATGTTGACGACGGCAAAATTCTTTCTTCCGGCAATTCCGGTGATTATCATATCGTTATCTTTGTTTTCGTCAATGCGCTCGACTATCATTGTGCCCTTATCGTCGGGGCAGTTGGTATTTCTTATGTTTATCGGAATGCCCGCTCTGCTTACGGGGAAAATACTGTCCTCATGGAGCACGGTCGCGCCCATATACGAAAGCTCGCGAAGCTCTCTGTATGTTATGACGGATATCGACTTGGGATTTTCGACTATGCGCGGGTCGGCTGCCATAAAGCCGGAAACATCAGTCCAATTCTCGTAAAGCGATGCGTTGACCGCTCTTGCGACGATGGAGCCCGTGATATCGCTTCCGCCTCTCGAAAATGTTTTTATGGTATCGTTGGGCATAGAACCGTAAAATCCGGGAATGACGGCGTTGCCGCTCTTTGCAAGCGTTTTTGCGACAAGTCTGTTAGTGAGCTCGGAATCGAGGCTGCCGTCGTCCTTGAATCTTACCACGGAAGCCGCGTCAACAAACTCAAAGCCGAGGCATTTCGCAAGCACTATGCCGCAAAGATATTCGCCGCGGCTTGCGATATAGTCTCTGCCCGCCATTGACTTGAGGGCGTAGCAGATGCGCTCAAACTCTTCGTCGAGTGATACATCAATGCCAAGCTCTTTTATTATCGAATCATATCTTGCCTTGATTTTGTCGAGCGCGTCGGTAAAATCCTCTTTGGCAAGGACTTTTTCGTAGCAATCCAAAAGCATATCGGTCACTTTTATATCGCCCGAAAATCTCTTGCCCGGGGCAGACGGAACAACATATTTTATCGAGCTGTCACGCTCTATGATATCTATTACTTTTCTGAACTGTGCGGCATCGGCAAGTGAGCTTCCGCCGAATTTTGCAATCTTGACGAATGACATAATTCCTCCGAAACATATAAATTCAGTACATTATACGCACATTATACGCGTTTTGTCAAGAATTTTAGTATAATATGGGAGAATAAATATTGCAAACGGTTTTATATTGTGATAGAATATTATGTAATATTATAGTCTTTAAGTTTATCTGCATCTGCTTATTTCGGCGGAAACGAAAAAATCGGATTCCGCATTACTTAAAAAGAGGTACGACTTATGAAAATTACGGAAATGCTTAAGGGAAACGGAGTTACCTTATCGTTTGAGGTCTTCCCTCCCAAGGAAAGCTCAAAATTCGACTCTGTGGCAAATGCTTGCAGGGAGCTTGCAAAGCTCCGCCCCGATTTTATGAGTGTGACTTACGGAGCCGGCGGCGGCACATCCGAATATACCGCAAAAGTGGCAAAGCTGCTTTCCGAATGCGGTATTCCCTCAATAGCGCATCTTACCTGCGTCAATTCCTCGGTCGCTCACATCGACCGCGTGCTTGACTCTCTTTCCGAATACGGAATAGAAAATGTGCTTGCGCTCCGCGGCGATATTCTGCCGGAAGCCGAAGAACGCGCTTTCTCCCACGCAAACGAGCTTATATCCTACTTGAAAAACAAAAATCCGTCGCTCTGCATAGGCGCGGCGTGCTATCCCGAAGGGCATCCCGAGGCTTCGAGCAGAGAAGCCGATATGGACAACCTGAAGCGCAAGGTCGAATGCGGATGCGATTTTCTTACAACGCAGATGTTCTTTGACAACGATGTGCTCTACGGCTTCTTATACAGAGCCCTCAAGGCGGGCATTAACACTCCCGTCGTAGCCGGTATAATGCCCATCCTCAACGCAAAGCAGGTCGAGAGAAGCTGTGCCATGTCCGGCTGTCAGCTCCCTCCGAAGCTTAAGGTGATTATCGACAAGTATGCGTCAAATCCCGACAGCATGAGAGAAGCGGGACTTATCTATGCCTGCTCTCAAATTTCCGACCTCGTCGCAAACGGCGTAAAGGCTATTCATGTATACACGATGAACAAGCCCTCAACTGCCGAATATATAGTTAAAAATCTCTCCGGAATACTTGAAAGATAAGGTGGTATGAATATGGATTTCGCAATTCTGAATGCGCGCCCACTGTTTTTTGACGGCGCTACCGGCACTATGCTCCAGAAATACGGACTTCCCGTCGGAAAGCTCGGCGAAGCGTTTAACATCGAGCGTCCGAACACCGTTTTGAGACTGCACAAAAGCTATCTGCGCGCAGGCGCGGACATCATCAAAACCAATACCTTTTCCGCAAACAGATTTAAGGCCGAAGCAATAGGATATCCCATCGCCGATGTCGTGAAAGCGGCAGTCGGCGTTGCAAAGCAGGCTATTGACGAATCCGGAAAGAAGGGCTATATCGCGCTTGACATCGGCCCTTTGGGCAAAATAATAAAGCCCTTCGGGGAGCTTGACTACGAAGAAGCAATAGATTGCTTCAAGGAGACGATATCGGCAGGCTGTGACGATGCGGATTTGATTCTCATTGAGACGATGAGCGATTTGAGAGAAATCAAGGCGGCGGTTATTGCGGCAAAGGAATGCTGCAACAAGCCGATATTCATTACCTGCACCTTTGACGAAAACGAAAAGCTGCTGTGCGGCGCAAGTCCCGAATGCTTTGCGGCATTCGCCGAGGGAATGGGCGCCGCCGCAATAGGTATAAACTGCGGTTGCGGCCCCGAAAAGGCAAAGGCTCTTGTTTCGCGCCTTGCCGCCTGCACTTCGGTTCCGCTTATCGCAAATCCCAACGCCGGACTTCCCGAAACGGACGAATCGGGCGCGACAAAGTACAGCATGACGCCGACCGAATACGGCTATGCTATGGCTGACATCATCGCCGCAGGCGCACAGATTATCGGCGGCTGTTGCGGCACAACTCCCGACCATATTTCTTCGGCTTACGGCTCGTGCGCTCACACGGCACCGACAAAGCTTACGGACAAGGGAATCTGCGCCGTCACATCGTATAACAAAATTGCGGTTATCGGCAAAAAGCCCGTTATGATAGGCGAACGCATAAATCCCACCGGAAAAGCAAAGCTGAAAGCGGCTCTGAGAGTCGGCGATACCGGATTTGTAGTAGATGAGGCTCTTGCCGAGGAAACGGCGGGCGCGGATATTCTCGATGTAAATGTCGGTATTCCGGATATCGACGAAAAGCTCGTTCTTAAAAACACCATTGATGCCGTTCAGACGGCTTGCAGGCTCCCTCTCCAGATTGACACCGCCGATATGGGCGCCATGGAAGCGGCGCTCCGCTCCTACAACGGACTGCCGATGGTGAACTCGGTTAACGGCTCAAAGGAGTCACTCCTCGGCGTTCTGCCGCTTGTTAAAAAATACGGCGGCGTTCTCGTCGCCCTGACTATGGACGAAAAGGGAATTCCCGATACCGTTGAGGGCAGAGTGAAAATTGCGTCGAGAATAATCAAGGTCGCGGAAGCCTGCGGTATCGCAAAAAAGAACATCGTATTCGATACGCTTACGATGTCCGCGGCATCAGGCGCAGACGCCGCGGCGGTAACGCTCGGCGCGATGAAAGAAATAAGCGCAAAATTCGGCACAAACACCGTTCTCGGTATTTCCAACATAAGCTTCGGTCTCCCAAAGAGAGATACCGTGACTGCCGGATTCCTGTCCGAAGCGCTTTCGATGGGACTCTCCGCCGCCATTATGAATCCTCTCTCTCAAGAGGTGAGAAGCGCATATCTTGTGCACATGGCGCTGTTCGGATATGACAAAAACTGCGAAAGATACATCGCGGACTGCTCGGGTGAAAGCTGCAGCAAAGCCGCGGACACTCTTTCGGAAGCGATAGAAAAAGGTCTTGCCGAAAGAGCAGCGGAGCTTGCAACGGCTCTGCTTGAATCGAAAGCTCCCGATGCGATAATTAACGATGATATCGTTCCCGCGCTCAACACGGTGGGCGAAAGCTTTGAGAGCGGAAAAATTTTCTTACCCGAGCTTTTGACGGCTGCCGACGCTTCCGATGCGGCTTTCTCTAAGATAAAAGAAGCCATGAAGCAAAGCGGAGCAAAAGAATGCTCAAAAGGCAAAATTATTATCGCAACCGTAAAGGGCGATGTTCACGATTTGGGCAAAAATATCGTTAAGGCTCTGCTCTCCAACTACGGCTATGAGGTTATTGACATGGGCAAGGATGTTGCCGCCGATGCGATTACAGAAATGGCTGTGAGAGAAAATGTTAAGCTCGTCGGGCTCTCCGCTCTTATGACAACGACTGTTCCCGCTATGGCGGATACGGTAAAAGCGCTTAAAGAAGCCGCTCCGGACATAAAGGTTATGGTCGGCGGCGCAGTGCTTTCTCCCGAGCACGCCGAAAGAATGGGCGCGGATTTCTATGCAAAGGACGCGATAGGCGCGGTTAAGATTGCAGACGGAGTATTTGCAAAGTGAAGATAATTTCGTGGAATGTAAACGGGCTTCGTGCCTGCGCTTCAAAAGGCTTTTTCGATTTCTTTGACAAAGCGGACGCGGATATCTTCTGCGTTCAGGAAACAAAGATGCAAAAGGAGCAGGCGGAGTTTTTTACCGCCGGCTATGAGCAGATATGGAACAGCGCGGAGAAAAAAGGATATTCCGGTACGCTGACCTTTACAAAGCGCTCCCCCGTTTCCATCTGCTTCGGCATCGACGGAAAGCATACTGACGAGGGCAGAGTAATTACTGCGGAATTCGACAAATTTTACATGGTGAACTGCTATGTTCCGAATGCACAGCCGGAGCTTGCAAGACTTTCTTACAGAATGGAATTTGAAGACGACTTGCGTGGATATCTTAAAAAGCTCGATGCGAATAAACCCGTAATCTACTGCGGCGACCTCAATGTCGCGCACGAGGAAATCGACCTCGAGCATCCGAAGGCAAACATCGGAAATGCCGGATTCTCATACGAAGAACGCGGTAAAATGACCGAGCTGCTTTCTGCGGGATTTACAGATTCGTTCAGATATCTTTATCCCGACAAGGTAAAGGCTTACTCCTGGTGGTCGTACAGAGCCGGAGCAAGAGCTAAAAATGTCGGCTGGCGCATCGACTATTTTATTGTGTCGTCACGCATCGCGGACAAGATTAAGGACGCGTGCATCTATCCCGATGTATTCGGGAGTGACCACTGTCCGATTGGAATTGAAATAGAACTGTAACATAAAAAAAGCGCTCGGAAAAAATCCGAGCGCTTTTTTTACATTTTCTTCAGCGAACCATTACGGAGATTCCGTCGGGTATCGCAACGATGCGCGCAGAGTCGCCGCCGACTATCTTTTTTGCCTTGCAAAGCGCTTCCTCTATCGAGTGCGCCGGTATCATGTGCATCTTTTCTACAATCTCATCGGGCATTTGCGAAACATATACTACCGTTGCACGGGCAAGTATGCGAAGAAGTATCTGCGCCTCCCATTGGTCCGAAACGGTTTCGTTTCTGCCGTGGCTGAGTATCTCCGCCATACTCTTTTTTATGTCGGGCTCGTCCGCTACCTGATGATACAGGCTGTCGCCGCCGATGCCGTCCTCCGATGCCGATATCATAATGATAACGCCGTCCTTGCGTACCGTCGCTTCAGCCGCCGTCATTCCCTTGACGGACTGATATACATTCTGGTCAAGCGGATATCCTCCGTTTGTGGAAATGGCAATATCGGCTTCTATGGCTTTTGCGCCGCAGAGCTTTGAAAGAAAATCCGTGCCCTTTTTGTGCGCCTGCTCTAAGTCGCCTGCCGTTGCGAAAATGACTTTCTTCTCTGCATTGAGCACAACATTTACAATAAATGTAAGCTTTGCCTGCTTTGCCGCCCAAAGCATATCCTTGTGAATCGGGTTATCGGTGAGTATTCCCGTACGGGCGTGATTGTCGGCTATGAATTCCGAGCAGTGATTTGCAAGAACCGTGCGGCGTCCTGCAATTCCGGGGAGAACGCTCTTTCTGCCGCCCGAGAAGCCCGCAAAGAAGTGCGGCTCAATAAATCCCTCGGAAACAAGAAGGTCTGCGTCGTAGGCGATTGAGTTTATCTCACATTCGCCGCCCGACGGGAGCGTGCCTATATTTACAAGCATTTCGCGCTCGTCGCAGTCGTGAATGTATATATGCTCATTTTTGACGATATCTTCACCGAATTTGGCGATGAGCTCTTCTTTGGTGGTGCCGCGGTGGCATCCCGTCGCTATAAGAATGGTTATCTCGGCATCGGGATTTGTACTGCGTATCTCTTTTAACATATGCGGAATTATCTTCTTGCTCGGGACGGGCCTTGTGTGGTCACTTGCGATTATGACTATCTTTTTCTTGCCCTTTGCAAGCTCCGAGAGCTTCGGTGAGCCGACGGGTTCGGCAAGCGCTTTGAGAACAAGCTCGTCCTCTCCGCATTCCGGCTCGTACTGATTTATTGATGACTCCAATACTCCGACGAGCTCTTTTTCATCAAATGAGCAACTGAGTTCCTTTTTTCCGTACGGAAATTTAATTTCTTTCATACTGTTCCTCCGGTTTTATTTTGATATGGCTTTGAGCATCATGCAAAATTGGTCTTTTTGGTGTTAGTGTTGCCGAAGTCTTATTCTATACTCCTGCAATACCGAGGAATACTATCCCCGCAATTACCGAGAAAACGCAAGCATACTGCGATGCTTTGAGCTTTTCTTTTAAGATTATTCGCGACAATATTACCGATACTATGCAATACGACGCTATCATCGGCGCGGCAAGCACGGGCTTTTTTGCCATGGCAAATACATAAAATATCTGACCGAATTCTTCGCACAATGCCGCCGCTCCCTTTGTCAGCTCTTTTTTGCAAAACGGATTATACGGCTTTTTTTCTTTGAAAAGCAACACAAGCCACGATATTATTCCCGCCGAAAAGAAGGTCAGCCCGTAAAGAATTATTACATCAAATTCGCCGAGCGAAAGTCCGCTCTCTCCGTCAAGAATTATTCCGTCTGCCGCCGTTCCGAGCGTATCGAAAAAGCAATACGCTATCGGGAATAGCAAAGCAAGTGCGCCGAGCCGGTATTTTTTCTCGCGCGTGGAAAGCGCTTTTTCGGAATTCGAGAGCTTATGTTCTACAAAGGCAAGCGCCGTCACTCCCGCGCATATTGATATGATTCCGACTATGATAAGCGCGTTGACCGCCCTCTCTGCGCCGGTCTTTGCTCCGAATATGTATCCCGTTGCGTCACTTACGGCGCCCTTTATGCTTCCGGTGCTTACGGCAAAGAACACGGTCATCATTATCGCGGATAGCGCGCCCGATGCGTTTTGTATCGGCGAGACAACGGATAATTCGATATAGCGGAGCCCTGCGTAGCCTATAATCATGGAAATTATATACGAAAGCGACGCCGGCGAGTATTTTACAAGAGCGTCAAGGCTCAACACCGATGCTCCGTGTTCCGAAAACGGAATGAGCATTACGGCACAAACGCCCATGACAAGACCTACCCACACCGCAATTTTAAGATGTGAATATCTGTCGTTTTCATCACTTGAGCTTTTGTAAAACAGGTCGGCAAAGCCCCAGCCGAGTATGCAGACAAGAGCAAAAATAAACCAATTCATAAATTTACATAATGCGCAAAAGCGGCGGAGATTTTCCGCCGCTTTTATTAAATTCAGTCTTCTGTCGAAGCGTCTTGAGGCTCGTCGGCAGTTTTGTCCGCGGGAGTTTCGTCGTCGTTATCGGCATTCTCCTCAGCCTCTGCAGCTATCTCTTCCTGAATCTTCTTTGCAAGTTCTTCGGGTAATGTTACATAGCAGTTACCTGTTCCCTTGTAGTAAGAATATACAAGCTCTTTAATAGGTGTGATATCCGTGAGTCCCTCGTTCTCGTCAAGCAGGAGAGCCGTGAGTTTCTCTTTTCCGGCAAGTGCGCTGACATCGCTTATCTTGTTGCCGGAAAGGTCGCAGTATTCGAGCTCTGCAAGTCCTTTGAGTGCGGAGATATCCTCTATCTCGTTATTTGACAAAATAACGGTTGTGAGCTTTGCAAGTTCCTTTACGGCAGAGATATCGGAAATTCCGTTCTCGTTTGCGATAATCGTCTTGAGTGCGGCATTTGCCGAGAGCGGCGAAATATCGCTTACCTTTGCTTTTGCAAAGGACACGGACTCGAGATTTTCAAGTCCATTGAGTGCGGAGATATCGGAAACCGCGGTGCCGTCAAACGCAAGTGCCTTCAAAGCCTTGCAGTCCGCAAGTGCGGAGATGTCGGCAAGCTCTTCATTTGACGAAAGGTCAAGTGACTCGAGCGCCGTAAGGTTCTTGAGTGCGCTGATATCCTTTACCTTGCATCCGTTTAAGAAAAGTCCCGTCAAAGACTTGCAGTTTGCAAATGCGGAAACATCGGCAAAATTGCCGCCTCCGATGCTTACTTCCTTTAATGCCGTAAACTCAGCAACTTTTGATATGTCTTCGAGCTTTCCGGATGTAACATAAAGATAAGCAATATCCTTTGAGCTTATTCCGTCGAGGTTTACAAGGTCTCCGTTTACGCTGAGCACCTTGAGCCCCGTAAAGAGCTTGAGGTCATCAAAGTTCTTTATATTCTCGTCAAGTATTACTCCCGAAAGAGCTTTAGAGAGAACCTCGCTGTCCGCTTCGTCGCCCTTCTCGAGCTCCGTTACGGCTTCGTCGTAACCTATCTGCAAGGTTATAACCGTATTTGCGGCGTTATCCGGGTCCTGCTGTGCCGCATTGACGGAAAGATACTTTATCGCAGATATATCGCTCTCTGTGATATTTGCAGGCTGCTTTCCGAGTACGGTGCTTATCGCATCCTTAAAGAGGTCATCCTTGAAAATGGAATTGCGCTGGAGTGCATTTGTGTAAATAATTGCGGCTATGCCCAAAACAACAAGTGCACAAAGAATCCAGAGCACTATATTGCCGGCATTTGATTTTTTATTCTTTGCCATTTTCTTCTGTCTCCTCAATTTTCGTTTCTTCCGTTACGGCTTTTTCCGATGCGGAATTTGTTGTTTTATTCTTGTTCCTTGTATATGTCCAATCAGCTCCGTGATAGCCGATATTGGTAGTGCCCGCTACTGTATGCCGTTTTGTACTGCAAGCGTTCACCTCAAGCACATATACCTCGAGTGTCTGCCTTCCGAATGCATAGCATTCTGCAAGAGTATTGAAATATACATCTATGCAGTTGCCGCGGAAATTGCCGACATCTTCGGCTTTTAGCACGCCGAAATCACCGATTTTTCCGCATACATAGCATTTTGAATGTAAAGGTATGACGCTCTTGTCAACTGCGACGATTCCCGGAACCGTTGCGTGTCCCGTCGCGGTCATTCCGCGGTGGTACGCATCATAGTATGCGGTCGCCGAAACGGTAAGTCTGTACGAATACGAGTATATCTTTCCGTCGGGCGCTTTGAATTTGCCGCCTATGCCGTGTTCTTTTACACAGGTTACAGGTTCCTTTGATTCGGTCGAGACTATTTCGCTTTGCGTTGTAGGTACTCCGTTGACATATTTTGTCGATACGGTGTATGCTACAAATCCGTCCTCTCCCTTTGTAACCGTTACAGTTTTGCCTTTCTCTACGGTATCTACATCTTTTACAACGGTATCATACGGGACTGTTTCCGTCTTCGTTTGTGTGACATAGTCCACTCTCGTAATCAGTACCGTCATTCCGTCTGCAAGTGCTGCCTTTCCGAACGGAACCACCTCGTCATATCTGCTGAGCTCTATGCCTTTTTCGGCAAAGAAATCCGCGACTGTTCCTTTATTTGTTCTGTATTCGGTGACAACTCCGGCATCGTTGACATAAACCGTGAGCTTATCGCTTGTACCGTTTTCTGCTTCGCTGTTGCCTTTGGCCCATCCGGCATACATCAGTACCGCCGTACTGTCTACGCCGTCATCTTCTATTTCTTTGAATATATAAAGTTCTTCGTTTCTATAGTCTTTTGCGACAAAAATGATAAGTGCAGATGCTAAAATGAAAATTGCTGTTATCGCTGTTCGGTTGATGTAAGGTGTAAGCTTTTTTATAAGCCTCTTTAACCTTTCCATGACCGGTCACCTCGCTTTCTTTCTCGAGCGCGTGATTTCTTTATGCGTACAAGCTATTATATTCCGCACAAGGAAATATTATACAAATCGCCGCTGCCGAAGCTTGTTCGGCAGCGGGATTTTGCCGCGTTCGTTTGTAAAAGCAAAGCGTAAAACGGTAATTTGTTCTGTTCTTCGAGCTTATCTCTTTGAGAACTGAGGAGCGCGACGAGCGGCTTTGAGACCGTACTTCTTTCTCTCCTTCATTCTCGGGTCACGAGTGAGAAGTCCTGCCTTCTTGAGCTCGGCACGGAATTCTTCATCTGCCTGGAGAAGTGCTCTTGCTATGCCGTGACGGATAGCGCCTGCCTGACCTGCGATACCGCCGCCGACTACGGTTGCAACTACATCATATTTGCCGTCGTTGCCGGTTACGCCGAAGGGCTGACGAACTATCAGCTTGAGTGTCTCAAGTCCGAAATAATCGTCGATATCTCTTCCGTTGATTGTTACAATGCCTGTACCGGGGTAAAGTCTGACTCTTGCAACGGATTTCTTTCTTCTTCCTGTGCCGTAGAAGTACGGCTTAGCGGGTGTATATGTCATCTTTCTTTACCTCCTTAACCTTCATAAGCCTCAGGCTTCTGTGCCTGCTGCTCATGCTCTGCGCCTGCGTATACCTTAAGTCTCGTGATGCTTGCGGCGCCGATTGAATTGTGGGGAAGCATTCCCTTAACTGCAGTCTTGATTGCGAATTCGGGCTTTTTAGCCATTACATCGCGAAGCGACTCTTCCTTAAGACCGCCGATGTATCCCGTGTGACGGCGATACTTCTTCTGCTCCATCTTCTTGCCCGTCCATACTGCCTTTGCCGCATTGATGACGATGACGAAATCGCCGCAGTCAACATGAGGTGTGTATTCGGGTTTGTGCTTGCCGTTGAGTATCGTTGCGGCGGTTGCTGCCACGCGGCCTGCGGGCTTGCCTGCTGCGTCAACGATATACCACTTACGGTTAAGCTCTTCTTTTTTTGCCATGTAAGTAGACATTGATTTTCCTCCGATTTGTTAATTTTTTCAGCTTGATTAGTATATCACATTAAAGTCGATTGTCAAGTGATATTTTATAAAAATTTGAATATTTTGTGAGTTTCTCACTATTTCGTATGTTTTTCTCTATTTTTCTCTCGTTTTCTCTTTTGCGATTTTTGGATTCTCCGTTGAAATATCCGGTTTTTGGGTGTATAATCGGCTCATCAAACAAAGGAGTGTTTTATGGCAGACCTTCAGAAAATGCTTTCATTCGTCCGCAAGGCTGTGGAAAACTACGATATGATTCGCGACGGCGATATTATCGGCGTCGGCGTCTCCGCGGGAAAAGACTCGCTTTCGCTTCTCGTGACTCTGTCGGAGCTTCGCAAATTCTATCCGGAAAAATTCACGCTCAAGGCGATAACCGTCGATATGGGCTTTCCCGATGCGGATTTTTCGAAAATAAAGGAGCTGTGCGACAACATCGGTGTCGAATATACGGTGATTCCGTCGCAGATATACGAAATAATTTTTAATGTGAGAAAAGAAACAAATCCCTGTTCGCTCTGCGCAAGGATGCGCCGAGGCGCGATAAATGACGCGGCAAAGGCTCTCGGCTGCAACAAGCTCGCCCTCGGACACAACTACGACGATGTGGTCGAAACGGTGCTGCTCAATCTGTTCTATGCCGGAAGATTCGGGAGCTTTCAGCCCGTGACATATCTTGACCGCTCAAAGCTTTTTGTGATTCGTCCGCTTATCTATGCTCCGGAAAGAGAGGTCGCCGCATTTGCGCGGAACGAAAAACTGCCGGTGATAGAATCCAAATGCCCCGCAAACGGCAACACCGAGCGCGAAGAAATGAAAAAGTTTATGTATGAAATGCAGAAAAGCAATCGTTCTTTTATAAAAAACATATTCGGAGCGCTCGAAAGAGCGCCGGGAAGCGGCTACGAAATGCACACGCGGACTCAGAGAACGAAAAGCGGCGATGCGCCGCAGGCGAAAGAAGAATAAATCGGCAAGCCGATTAGCGGTAACCGCAACTGCCGAAAATCACAAATGCCTTATCCTTTTACGGATAAGGCATTTATTTTTTTATTCGTTTTATCAACTCAAGGACAAAGACCGCATCATCTCTCGAAAGCCCGGATATTGCATATTTAAGCTCGTGCGAAAGAATAACATTGCAATCGTCCGAGAAAAACTCCTGCGGTGTTATGCCGAAGTATTCGCAAATTGTCAAAAATTCGCTCATAGACGGCAGAGAGCGCCCCGAGGAAATGCTTTGAATATACCCTTTGCTGTGACCGAGGTCAAGGCTCATTTTGTATTCGGATACGCCTTTTGCAAGCCTTAATTCCGTGATTTTGTCACGAATATATTGTTCATTCACTTTATCACCGCTTTCATTAGTATAATACACTATTTTGCGCGGTAATGCTTCCGATTATTTTAGTTTATTTTCTTGACTTATACTATTTTGTGTAGTATAATCAGAATGAAACCCAAAAAAATTAAACAAAAAGGAGAGAAAAAATGAAAAAAAGAATTCTGTCGTTTATACTTGCAGTGATGATGATAGCATCACTGACAACGGGAACATCATTTACGGCGAACGCTGCAGGATCATACAATCCGGCGGCTGCTTTGCAGTATGCAGAAGCAAACTGGAATAGTGGAGTAGGATTGTGCGCCGAATTTGTAAGCAATTGCCTTCTGGCAGGGGGGATAGGGAAAGATGTAGCCTGGAGCACCGGTTGTACATCGCTTGTAAGACAGTTAACAAATACAAATCTTGGCAGATTAGAAAAGCTGAATATTAACAGCGATGGTACCATTACCGTTTCCAAGAATAGTGAGATTCTTTCTCCTGGAGATTTAATATTTGTATATTGTAGTAGCTGTGTTCCGATTGATAACTGTCCTTATATTCACGCGTATATATACAAGGGAGCCGACAGCAGCGGATATGCCGAGGGATATGCGCATAATAATGCTCGCAATGGAAGATTGTATATGTACTTTACATGTACTTGCGGAAACCAAAGTGATGCGGGATATGTATATCATTTTAATAATAGTTCAACCACACCGTACGAAACCATCAAAGAAAAAGAGTATTATTTGAGAAACGGCGAAGATACTCTTTATGCTTCTTCTATGGAAGCTAAAAAGGATACAATTTGGTTTTACGAAACAACAAGGGCGGGAAACACCGCAAATGAAAGATTTAAGTTTGTAAAAGACAAGAACGCTTATTCTTTGAAGTCGGCAAAGAATAACAGTTATGTTTTGAACGTTATGGCCGATAACTCAATAAGCGGAAACGAGGTTACGCTTTATACATATACCGGAAACGGTTCTCAGCTTTGGGTGTTCGAAAAATGCGGCGACGGATATTTGATACATCCGGCTGATAATACAAGCCTTTCTCTTACAAAAAGCCCGCATACTAACGATTACCATATTTATGTTTTAACAACTACAAAATCAAGCAATCAGATATGGAAGCTTGAGTGCGCATCGCACGACTACGACAACGCCTGCGATAAGACGTGCAACACCTGCGGCTATACTCGCAGTGTAAGCGGACACGTATACGACAATTCCTGCGACACGACCTGTAACGTATGTGGCGCAACGAGAAGTATAACTCACAGCTACAAAAAAGTTTGGTCAACAGACGGCACGCAGCATTGGCACGAATGCTCGGTCTGCGGAGTAAAGAAAGACACTGCAAAGCACAGCTATGACAATGCTTGCGACACAACCTGCAATACCTGCGGATATGTAAGAACGATTACGCACAGCTATTCAACAGTATGGTCAAAAGATGCTACAAAGCACTGGCACGAGTGCACCGTCTGCCACGATAAAAAGGATATCGCAGAGCACAGCTTCGACAAAGACGGAGTATGCACGGAGTGCGGCTATAAGGCAGCATACGATGTAGAATCGACGCTTTCGTCAGAAACAGCGGCTTCGGGAGAAACCGTTACGCTTACGCTTTCTTTGAACGAAAATCTTTTAGCAAAATCGGGCGCAATTGAGTTTATTCTTCCGAATGGATTTGAAATAGTATCGGGCTCATGGAAATACAAAGGCCC
>JAZQOM010000060.1:0-26065 GCA_045627885.1 Eubacteriales bacterium | reverse complement strand
GCTCGAAAAGCTTGAGGCGCGATATTTTCTTTTGAGCCATCAAAAGAATATCGTTGTCGAAAAGGAGATAGTTTTGCGACTTTTCAAAGAGCATTATTCTCTGCGAAGACCGGACTTGCCGTACATATTTTTGTGATTGACAAACGATATTACCAAGCGGATTCAAGCGCCGTCAGTTGTTTCGGGCGTGCTGAAAAAGAGCGATTTCAGACTGTGTTTTCGTGTGCCGAGTGAGTGCCGTCCGATGATTCCGCCGCGCGCCGAGTGAGCGTAGACCTATGATTTTGCCGCGTGCCGAGTGAGTGCCGCCCGATGGTTACACCGCGTGCCGAGTGAGAGCCGTCCGATGATTCCGCCGCGTGCCGAGTGAGTGTAGACCTATGATTCCGCCGCGTGCGGAGTGAGTGCAGGAAGCAAGTCAGCCGCCAAAAAAACGAAAAAAATAGCATAATAAGGTAAAAAATACTATAAATATCCATAAACTGCGAGAATATGGAAGAAAATATAACGATTCTAAATTGTTTGTATAAAATGCGCTGATGTAGAAAAATCAGCGCATTTTTTGTGCAAAATAACGATAAATTTTTATTAAAATATACCACAAATTACCATAAATTGATAAACAATTTTAACATAAATTATGACGATTATTCGTCAAAGTTATACATTTGCGTATAATTTCGGCGCATTTTAAGGCTTTAACTAAAGAAAATATGCAAGCAACAAAGCCAAATATCAAGCTTTTGTTAATATTTGCCGAATACAAATTTCGATTTGACTTGCATAAAATATACAAATTGACCAAAGCGGTGAAGTTTCCTCAATGACGATTATGCCAATATTTAGCAGGCTGAAAATTCACGAAAACACGGTCAAAATTGCAGGGAAGTACAAGGGTTAGCGCGCATTCTTGCTTGACAGGAATTCACTTTGTGTGATATATTATTTAAGTAAAAATAGGCTATTATGGCTATCTGTGTGCCTCGGCTTGCACCGCGGCTTCACCCTAAAGCCTTATTTAACAGCATTTTTGAAGGAGGACATCACTTATGAGACACCCGATTCTTGCAAGGCTTCTCTGCTTTGCTATGTCCGTGCTCATTCTCGTCTGCTCTTGCGTGACGGTAGTGGCTGCGGATGAAACGGAATCAGACGGTATCGTGGGCTCGAAGTCTTCGCTCGACGAAATAGCGAAGATTCTCAATGCCGCCGACTACGATGATTACATCGCAAATGTTTCGCAATTTGCGAAGCCGGCTGACAAAGAGGAAGAGTTCCTTGCTGCCGAAACACTTGACAGGGAGGCTTCCACCGTCGATGTAAAGACGGAAAAGCTCACCGATTCGGAAACGGGAAAGACGGTTGATGCCGTATTGCTTCCCGATGACGGAGAGGTTGCTTTTAAGCTCAACATCAAAGCCGACGGACTTTATGCCATCAAGGCAAAGTATTACGCCGACGGCTCTGATATCGGAAGCAGCTCCACTATTGAAAGAAGCGTACATATCGACGGGGAAATTCCCTTTGCGGAAGCTCGCTCGATTGAACTTTTACGCGCATGGCGTGATGTTTATATCACGGAGGAAACCAACAGCTACGAGTCCAAGAAGACAAACTCAAAGGGACAGAAGCTGTACGGCGAGGACGATGAGATTTTCCTTGACGATGACGGAATAGTAAAGTATATCGACCGCGTCTCGATGATTTTCGGCGACAAGGTTATTCCTTATCCTGCGTTTAAGTGGGACATCAACGGCAACGATATCCGTCTTGCAAAAGAGCAGATTCCCGATATGTTCGTTGAAAAGTACTTTATGGATTCCACCGGATATGTATCAGAGCCCCTCTATTTCTATCTGACTGCCGGAGAGCACATCATCTCTCTTGAAGCGGTAAGAGAGGAATTCTACCTTGCGTCTCTCACGCTCGGTCCCGCCCCCGAGGGTATTTCCTATGAAAAATACACCTCGAACAACAGCGGAAAGCAGAACAACGCAAGCGGAAAAATTTATATTGAGGCTGAATATCCTACGGCAACATCCGACAAGTCGATATATGCGCTCAACGACAGAAGCTCCGCGATAACATCGCCTCAGGACCCCTCCGAGACGAGACTTAACACGATAGGCGCAAGCAAGTGGCAGGAGATTGGTCAGTGGATAAGCTACGACATAGAAGTTCCGTCAGACGGCTTCTATAATATATCTCTCCGCTATATGCAGAGCACGATGGAAGGTCTGTTCACTTCGAGAAAGCTTCTCATCGACGGCGTTTGCCCCTTTGACGAAGCCGCAAAGCTCCGCTTTAACTACAGCAGAAAGTGGCAGCTCGAAGCACTTTCCGATTCGAAGGGCAACGCGTACAACTTCTACCTCACGGCAGGAAAGCACACCATCTCGTTTGAAGTAGTTCTCGGCGATATGGCGTCCATCCTTTCGAGAGTATCGGATTCAAACGCGCATATAAATCAGATGTACCTCGATATCCTGATGCTTACCGGCTCAGACCCAGACGCGTACATCGACTATCAGTTTATTGAGAACCTGCCCGAGGTCGTAAGAGGACTTCGCGCCGAGAGTGCAAACCTCTACGATATCGCCGATGAGCTGACCAAAACGGTCGGTCAGGCAGGCTCCAACACGGCTACGCTTCAGAAAACCGCCTACCTGTGCAAGAAAGTGGGCTACGACACCGACCTCATCGCGAGAAACCTCGACAGACTCAAGAGCGATGTCGGTACTATCGGAACATGGATTCAGAGCGTAAGCAAGCAGCCTCTTACGGTTGACTACATTCTCATCACTCCGGCAGAAACAAGCATTCCCAAGAGTTATAAGAGTAATGCCAATTTCTTTGAAGCTGTCGGATTTGAGCTTAAGAGCTTCTTCATGTCCTTCTTTACTGACTATACATCTGTCGGTGTAACGCGTGATATGAAAGATATCGACGAAAACGATATCGTCGAAGTCTGGTACGCGGTAGACCGTGACCGTGCAACCGTCATAAGAGAGATGATTGATAACGAGTTCACTCCGAAGACGGGAGTTGCGGTAAACTTCAAGCTTGTTGCGGGCGGAAGCCTTTTGCCTTCAATTCTGGCAGGTGTCGGGCCCGATGTCATGATAGGTCTTGCGAGTGCCGATGTCATTAACTATTCAATTCGAGGAGCGGTGCAACCGCTTACCGGATTTGAAGATTTGGACGAGGCGCTGAAGCAATACGACGAGGCGGCGATAAAACCGCTGACGCTGTATGACAACATCTACGGCTTGCCGATGACGATGAACTTCCCGATGCTCTATTACAGAGCGGATATTCTTCTCGAGCTCGGACTTGATATTCCCGAGACATGGGAAGACTTCTACGATATGATTCCCGCAATACTCGCAAACAAGCTCGATATCGGATATCCGGTAGGTGAGACGGGACTTTACCTCTTCTTATTCCAGACGGGCGAAGACCTCTACAAGGATTACGATATAATAAACGCTGACGGCACAAAGACAAACCTTAAGGGAATGCAGATTAACCTCGATTCCAACACCGCGCTCTCCTGCTTCAAGAAGATGTGCGACCTCATTACGCTCTACGATTTGCCGCTTTCATTCAGCTTTGCAAACAGATTCAGAACCGGTGAGATGCCCGTGGGCATTCAGGATATCGGTCTTTACAACGAGCTTACTCTGTTTGCTCCCGAGATAGCGGGACTTTGGGGAATGGTTTCCGTTCCCGGCACGGAGCGCGACGACGGCACGATAGATTATTCATCGCCCGTAACCGTTACGGCTACCGTTATTATAAAGAGCAAGGACGCAAAGCACGACTACTCCAAGGAGTGGGAATTCGTCAAGTGGTGGTCAGGCTCCGAGGCACAGGCGGAATTCGGAAGCGAAGTCGTTTCCATAATGGGCGACGGTGCCAAGTACTTCACCGCAAACAAGGCGGCACTCGAATCCCTGCCGTGGACGAAGACGGAATATGACAACATCATGCATCAGTTCGCGGCTCTTTCGGCTAAGCCCGAAATGCCCGGCGGCTACATCATTACAAGATATGTAACATTCGCATATCAGGCTGTTTACAACAGCAAGAAGGATGCCGTCAACGAGATGTACAGCTACATTGACGAGATAAACGCAGAGCTTACGAGAAAGCGTATCGAATTTGAGCTTGCAACGATAGAAGACTTTAAGGAAAATCCGGACGGCACACTCTCTCCGAAGAAAGAGGGAATGAAGCTTGCAAAAGACGGACGCCTTTACACTCTTGAAGAATACAGCAAGCGATTCGGTAACTGACTTTACATTTATAAAGGATAGGAGACAGATTTCATGACTGACATAAAGAAAAAAGAAAAAAAGTCCATACCGGTCAATGAAATGACAAAGAAGCAGTTGCTCCTCCGTAATATGAAGGTAAACAAAGTCGGTTACGCGATGGTTTTCCCGTTTATGCTTCTGTTTACGGTGTTCACGGTATTCCCGGTCATTCTTTCACTGGTACTCAGCTTCACGGAATTCAATATGATTGAATTCCCGAAGTGGATATTCATTGACAACTATACAAGACTTCTTCTCGACGACGATGTATTCATTCTTGCGATAAAGAACACGCTCATATTTGCGGCAATAACAGGTCCCGCATCGTATATGATTTCGCTCTTCATTGCATGGTTTATCAATGATATGCATCCGAAGCTTCGTGCGATAGTTACATTTATATTCTATTCGCCGAGTATTTCCGGTCAGCTCTACCTGATATTTACAATACTTTTCTCGGGCGACCAGTACGGTGTTGTAAACTCACTCCTCTTGGAGACGAGTATTATCACGGAGCCGATAAACTTCTTCTTTGACGCTCATTACATTATGCCGCTCGTTATTGTCGTAGCTTTATGGACGAGTTTGGGCACGACCTTCCTTTCATTTATCGCAGGTCTTCAGGGCGTTGACCGCAGCCTCTATGAGGCGGGCGCCGTTGACGGACTTAAGAACAGATGGCAGGAGCTCTGGTACATAACGCTTCCTTCAATGCGTGAGCAGCTTATGTTCGGTGCCGTAATGAGCATTACACAGTCCTTCGGTTTCGGTGCGGTTATCACAGCCCTCTGCGGCTTCCCGAGCACAGAGTACACTGCTTGGACGATAATGCATCACCTCGAGGACTACGGCGGACAGCGTTTTGAAACAGGTTACGCTTCCGCGATAGCGACCATCCTCTTTATAATGATGGTAGGCTGCAATATCCTAATCAAAAAAGTCTTGGGAAAGGTGGGTAAGTGATGAACGCAGCGACGGCAAAAAAGCCTTCGGAAGCTCAGGCAACAGAGCTTGTTCCGAAGAAAAAGAAAAAAGACCATTACTCAAAGCGATTCAGAACAGTAAACCGTTCCTTAGGCGGCAATATCGGCGTGGCGATTATGCTCGGACTCCTCGGTGTTCTGATGATTCTGCCTACATACTACGCCTTTATCCAGTCCCTCAAGCCTCTTGATGAGCTCTGGATATTCCCCCCGAGATTCTGGGTTGCAAATCCGACATTCAACAACTTCAGCGACCTCTTCGGCTTGATGAGCGCATCATGGGTTCCCTTCTCGAGATACCTGTTCAACACGGTGCTCATCTCCGTTTGCGGTACATTCGGAAACCTCGTTCTTTCGTCACTCGCGGCTTACGCGATGGCAAAGATAAAGTTCCCGGGCAGAAAGTGGATGTTTGAACTTATAGTCCTTTCACTTATGTTCCACGCCACTGTTACGACAATCGCAAACTTCTTGACATTCTCCGCTTTGGGCTGGATTGATAACCTTTGCTCGGTAATTGTTCCCGCGTTCTGTACGACACTCGGACTTTACCTCATAAAGCAGTTTATGGAGACCAATGTCCCCGACCAGATTCTTGAAGCCGCCCGTATTGACGGCGCCGGAGAATTCAGAATTTACTGGCAGATTGCGATGCCCGCAGTCAAGCCCGCATGGCTTACCTTGATAGTGTTCTCGTTCCAGGGACTCTGGAACTCGGGCGCGTCCGTATACATCTATTCGGAACAACTCAAAACCTTCAACTACGCCGTACAGCAGATTGTTTCCGCCGGCATCGTCCGCGCGGGTGCGAGCGCAGCGGCACTGATTGTGCAGATGCTTGTTCCCTGTATAGTATTTATCATCACGCAGAGTAACATTATCGAGACGATGTCCACATCGGGTATGAAGGATTAAAGGAGGGAGCAGAGTGAAAAAACTTTCAAGAATTCTGATAGTTGCCGTAGTGCTTATACTCACGGTATGCTGCTTCCCCGTATCCGCACTTACTCCGTATCAGACATTCACATATTCATATACCGGCGAGATGCAGAACTCACCGGCAGCGTATGTACCTTACGATTCCATTGATTCAACCGACCTCGGCTTAAAGGTTCCGCTTGACAACCCGAGCGATATGTTTGTCGATGACTACAATAATATATATATTGTAGACGGCACGAACGACAGAGTGCTCAAGATTGTCAAAAACGGCGCAAAGTATGAGGTAGTGCTTGAGATAAGCACATTCGTCAACGAACAGTGCGTTCCCGATTCTCTCGACAACTGCCAGGGCGTATTTGTAAAATGCGACGGCGATGTCGATGACCTTGCAAAAGGCGGAGAGGAAAGCGGTCTTATCTATGTAGCCGATACGGATAACTACCGTATTGTCGTATTCGACCTCAACGGCGAATTCGTGGAACAGTTCGCAGAGCCCGAATCGGACGCCATCGAAGAAGGCGCACTCTACAAGCCCGTCGCGCTTGCGGTTGATAACGCAGGCCGTATGTATGTAGTTTCGTCCACAACCTATATGGGTATTATCACATTGAACGACAAGGGCGAATTCTTGGGCTACATCGGAGCGCAGAAAGCAACAGTAGATGCCTTTGATATCATCTGGAGATACTTCCAGACTGATGCACAGCAGGCGGCATCCGAAAGATATGTATCGACCGAGTTCAACAATATCACGATAGACAAGGACGGATTCGTATATGTTACGACATCCTCTATTGATGAAGCAAGACAGCAGGCGGCGTTAAGAGGAAAGGATACGAGCGACAAGTACGCTCCCGTCAAGAAGCTGAACCTTTCCGGTATCGATGTCATGTACCGTACGGGCTTCTATCCGCCGTCCGGCGAGCTCAATGTAATGAATTACGAGACGCAGTACAACACGGTTTACGGTACATCGAAGATAATTGATGTAACTCTCGGCCCCGACGGAACATGGACGATTGTCGATGAAAAGCGTCAGAGAATCTACACCTATGACGAAAACGGCAATATGCTCTGGGCGTTCGGTAACACGGGCAACCAAGAGGGCACGATTCAAAGCATCGAAGCGGTTGTATACCACGGAACGGACTTGCTCGTTCTCGATAAGAACGCCGACAACTTCCAGGTATTTACGAGAACCACATACGGCGACCTTCTTGCAACGGCACTCCAGCATCAGCGCGACAGACTCTATGATGAGTCTATGGCTGACTGGCAGGAAGTGCTCAAGATGAACAACAACTTCGACCTTGCCTACATCGGCATCGGTAAAGCGCTTCTCAGAAACGGCGAATACGAAGAAGCTATGGATAAGTTCGAATTCGCTTATGAGACGACAAACTGGTCGGATGCTTTCCAGCAGCACAGAAAGGGAATCATCAAGAAATACTTACTCTTGATTGTCATAGTAGTCATCGCGATAATCATTCTGCTCGTCAAGTTCTTCGGATGGACGGCAAAAGCAAACGCGAAGGCAACTCACAAAAACGGACGCAAGAGCAAGTACTGGGAAGAGCTCATTTACGCATTCTATGTTATGGTACATCCCTTTGACGGCTTCTGGGATTTGTAGCACGAAAAGAGAGGCTCACTTCGCGGAGCATTTACGATAATCGGATTTACGATTGTCGTAGATATGTTCAACTCACTTGCAAAAGGCTACCTCTTCAATACAGAAGGCAAGGGAGTAAACATTCTGCTCGAGATAGTCGCGGTTCTTCTCCCGCTGTTCTTGTGGTGCATCGGCAACTGGTGCCTCACAACACTGTTTGACGGCGAAGGAAAGTTTAAGGATATACTGATAGCGGCAGGCTATTCGCTCACACCTTACCCGCTGCTTCTCATATTCTCCACGATTCTTTCAAATGTAGTTACATTAGAGGAATCTTCCATAGTAACGCTTGTCACTACGATAGGTGCTATATGGCTCGGTATCTTAGTATTCTTCGGAATGATTACCACGCACGACTACACATTCGGCAAGGGCTTCCTTACCGCAGTCGGAACGATAATCGCCATGATGTTCATAATGTTTGTGGCAGTTCTGTTCTCGGGACTTATTACGAAGATAATCACATTTATCAGCAACATAATAGTTGAGATAACATTCAGAGCGCAGTAGGAAGGAGTTGATTGATGATGAAAAAAAGAATATTTATAGCATTGACAGCTCTTTTACTCGCCGTTGCGATGTCTGCACTGATGACGGTAAATGCCGCTAACGATTCGTACAACGCAGACGAAATCAAGAAGCAGTATCTCAACAACTCTTACGCAAACGGCAAAGATAAGCTTACAACAATGACCGAACAGATGTCTGCCGGCAATTTCGTTCTCTATATTGAAGAAACTACCGGTGAGATGGCTCTTCAAAATAAGGCGACAGGTCAGATAATCTGGTCAAATCCCTTTGATGCGTGCGGTCAGCAGATTGCAGATACGCAGAAATGCGAGCTTTTATCGCAGATACTTCTTGATTACACGACAATATCCACAGGCGCTTCTTCCACGATGAACAGCTTTGAGGAAGCCGCTATGAGGATTAACTCCGATACAGGCATCAACCAGATAAAGATAAAGAAGATTTCCGGCGGTATCAGAGTTGAGTACACGATGGGACGAACAGAGACACGAGTTCTCGTTCCGAGACTTATATCCAAGGACAGATTTGAGGAGTGCATCCTTAATCCTCTTAAGGACGCGGCTGCAAAACACCTCGAAACCTCCGACGGACAATCGGCACAGTTCTTACTCTCCAAGTTCTATAACCAAGAATCCGGAAACACTGTCTTCTATTCGCTTAAAGACCCCTCCGCAAAGGGCGTTACCGAGCGTCAGAAGAGAGCTATGTATCTGCAGTATCCGATAACCGAGAAGATGCCCGTTTATGTCATCGACTCCGGCGCAACGCAGGTCGAGCTTGTCAACTGGCTTGAAAAAGCGATAACAAACTTTACGGATTATACCTTTGAGGATATGGCATACGACCACAGCCTCACAAACTACACCGGTACCGATGTAGCGCCCCCTCTGTTCAGAGTGGCAATCGAGTATTACCTCGACGAGAACGGACTTACATACCGCGTTCCCGCAAACGGTATCAGATTCGACAGCACGCTTTACAGACTTTCCAACATAACAATTCTTCCTTATCTCGGTGCAGGCAACGCAAGCGCAGGCGGATATACATTCATACCCGACGGCTCCGGTGCAATAATCGACTTTAAGGATGTTGAAAAACAGACGCTTACATTGAGCGGCAAGATTTACGGTCAGGACTACTCATACTACAACCTCACCGGTGCAAACCAGGAGATTATGAGACTCCCCGTATTCGGTACGATTTCTAACGACAATTCCACAAAGACCATTACGACTAAAGTTCCCAAGCTCGACGAAGAAGGCAACGAGATGCTTGACGAAGACGGTAATGTCATTATGGAAATTGTGACAAAGACCGTCACCGAAACAAAGAGCTACGGCGTTCTCTCGATAATTGAGGACGGCGAAGCAATAGGTACGATTACATCAAGGCACGGCGGCGCGGTTAATCCGTACAGCACAACATACGCAACTTATGTGCCGCGTCCCAACGACTCTTATGCGCTCAACCAGTTCAGCGAATCGAGTACTTCGATGTGGACGGTCGTAACCGACAGGCGTTATACCGGCAACATTACCGTTAAGGTTATGATGCTTTCCGACGAGGATGCTTCGTATTCCGGCATGGCAAGAGCATACCGTGACTACCTCACGAAAAAGGGAGATATCACAAAGCTCGAAAGCACAGACGAAAAGGTTCCGCTGTTTATCGAATCCTTCGGTAACATCGGAGTTACCGAAAGAGTTTGCGGCGTTCCCGTAAAGGTCAAGAAGAAGCTCACGACTTATGACGACCTCGAGACAATGGTAAAAGAGCTCAGAGAGGCCGGTGTCGGAACGGTCAACATTAAGTATCAGGCGTGGGCAAACGGTGCATTCAAGCCCAAGCCCTTCACCAAGCTTTCGCTCGACAAGGCTACGGGCGGCAAGTCCGGACTTAAGGACTTCCTCAAGTTCGCATCCGAAAACAATGCAAAGATATATCCGGATGTTGAGCTTACCTATGTATATTACACATCGCTTTTCGACGGATTCAATTATAATAAGATGATTTCGAGAAAAGTCGATAAGAGAATGGCGTTCAAGCTCGATTACGACGACGAGTATCAGGGCTTTATGAAGTGGGACGGCGATGTAATATCGCCTCAGTACATGAGCGGCATCTGGGATAAGATTGAGAAGAAGTACACGAAGCTCGGCGTCGGCGCTGTCTCGGTAGGCAATCTCGGCTCCGACCTCAACTCCGACCAGAGCAAGAAGCATCCGCTCAACAGAGTTGAAGCTCAGCACTATGTTACGGAAGTTCTCGAACAGGTTAAGGAAGCAGCCGGCAGCGTGCTCGTTAACGGAGGCAACGAATATGCACTTCCGTACGCAGACGCGATAGTCAATGCACCTTTGGAGAGCAGCCATTACATCTATGCAAGCAAAGAAGTTCCGTTCTACGGAATGGTAGTTCACGGAAGCATTCAGTTTACGGGCGAACCGATAAACTCCGCTGCCGACTACAACAGAACCGTTCTCAAGACCATCGAAAACGGCGCACTTCCGTTCTTCAGAGTATCGTACCAGAACACAAACGAGTTGAAGAGTGATTCTTCGACAAGCAAGTACTTCTCGGTCGACTACAAGATTTGGAAGGAAGACATCATTAAGACCTACAACACGATTAACGAAGCGGTTGCAGACCTTCAGAACAAGTACATCATCGACCATAAGTTTATCGGAGAAAAGACAGTATGCGTAACTTACGAAAACGGCGTCGAGATGTTCGTAAACTATGACAGAAACACGGTTTATGTCTATAAGGACAAAGACGGCAAGTACGGCACAACCTATGTTAAGAGCGCAGGCGGAAAGGCAGTAGCCGAAGAAATCGACCTCGACGAAAACAAGATTGAGCACACCGTCGAAAGAGAATACGATATTATTCTTGAAGTGTCAGGCAACAGCTACGCAAGAAGGGGGGATAAATAATGCAGGCAGAAGCAACAAAGAAAGTTAAGGCAAATGCGTCAAAGCCCAAGAAAAAGCGCAAAGCCATAGGTCTTGATAAGACTAAGGCAAGATGGGGCTGGGTGTTTGTTGCACCGTTTGCGATAGCACTCATTATTATCTATATCCCCGTACTTTATGACTCAATAAGATACAGCTTCAGCACGCTGAATATCCTGTCAACCGGCGGATTTACGCTCGAATGGGCGGGACTTAAGAATTACGCCGATGCACTGTTTAAGGATACGGACTTTGTAAAAGTCCTGATAAGCACTCTCGAAAGTATGGTGCTTGATATTCCCGCAATAGTCATTTTCTCACTGTTTATGGCTGTACTTCTCAACCAGAAGCAGATAGGCAGAACGGCGTTCAGAGCTATATTCTTCATTCCCGTTATTCTTCAGACCGGTATCATCACAAAGCTCGAGGCAAACGACAGCCTTGCATCGTATATGTCTACTACAACGGACGCAAGCTCCGGCGGAGCAAACGGAGGTACTGATATAATCAGTACGATGGATATACAATATCTGCTCGGCAATATGAAGGTCGGTACCGAGCTTGTTGAATCGGTAGTCAAGCTTGTAAACAATGTTTACGGCATCATAAACCGCTCCGGCGTTCAGATGCTTGTATTCCTTGCAGGACTCCAGTCAATTTCTCCCGCTATTTACGAATCGACTCAGATAGACGGCGCTACCGCATGGGAAACCTTCTGGAAGATAACATTCCCGATGATAAGCCCGATGATTCTCGTAAACGCTGTCTATACGGTAATCGACTCCTTCACGAGAAACGACAACCAGGTTATGAAGTATATCGATGAGGTTTACGCAAAGACCGGCGGACGAACTCTTTCGTCTGCGATGTCGTGGATTTACTTCCTGATAGTAATACTGCTTTTGGCAATAGTTGCCGGAATTGTATCGGCATTCGTATTCTATCAGCGCAGAGACTGAGGAAAGGAGGAGAATAGATGAATAACGCAAAAATCACAAAGGACACAAAAAATAAGATTCATGCCGATTACGAAGGCAAAATGGATTGGAAAAAACGAATCTTCATCAAACTCACCTCCAAGGCTTTCCTTATCGATGTAGTATGGGCGATAATCCGCTTTATCCTGCTTTTGGGTATAGCATTTGTCGTTGTATATCCCTTCTTCGTCAAGATATCATCGTCGTTCATGAGTGCATCCGACTTTAAGGATGTTACCGTCAAGATGATACCGAAGACACCGACACTCTCCACATATTCTACGGTTATTACCGAGAACGAGTACTTCAAGGCACTCGGCAACACATTCCTTCTGTCTTTGCTTTGCGCGGTAGTTCAGATGTTCATAAGCGCATTGGTCGGCTACGGCTTTGCAAAGTTCAAGTTCAAGGGAAGCAAGATACTGTTCCTTGCGGTTGTTCTTGCGATGGTAATACCGCACGATACACTTCAGCTCTCGCTCTTTATGAAGTTCCGTTACTTCGATGTTTACGGAATCTACGCGTTCTTCCATGCGATATTCGACGGCTCTATGGCACAATCGGGCGGCTTATTCGCGTGGGTTAAGGGAGCTATCGAGGGATATAAAGCGACGGCATCGATTCAGCTCAACGGCACATATTGGCCGCTGTTTATCCTCTCGCTCGGCGGACTTGCATTTAAGAACAGCCTCTACATCTTCCTTATGAGACAGTATTTCAGAGGCGTTCCCGATGAGCTCGAGGAAGCAGCTTACATCGACGGCTCAGGCCCCTTCCAGACCTATATCAAGATTATTCTTCCGATATCGGTACCGATGCTTATAACGGTATTCCTGTTTGCATTCTCCTGGCAGTGGACTGACACATTCTATTCTTCGATGTTCTTGTCATCGCAGAAAAACTATATGCTTTCCGATTTTGCAAAGATACCGTCAAGCCTGAACAACGAATCGGGCGCCGGCTTTGCTTCGGCGGTGTATAACACCTGTGCGCTTTTGATTATTGCCCCGCTTATCATCGTATACTGCTTCTTGCAGAAATACCTTGTTCAGGGTATTGAGCGCTCCGGTATTGTAGGCTAAAAAAATCAAAAAGTCCCGCACATTATATCTGTGCGGGACTTTTTATGCGGTTTTGCTTGCTTTGAACGAAGCCGCGTGATACAATAGTAGAGTAAAATCATACTTTGGAGTGAATTTTTTGATAGGAATTCTTTCGCGCATATTTATTAAGGATTACAAGAATTATAAAGATAAAAATGTGAGAGCGCAGTACGGCGTATTATGCTCCGTTACGGCAATAATTCTCAACATTCTGCTTGCCGCGGCAAAATTTGCGGTCGGAACGCTCTCCGGCAGTATTTCCGTTACCGCGGATGCGGTAAACAACCTGACCGATGCAGGAAGCTCGGTGCTTACTTTTATCGGCTTCCGCTTTTCCGGCAAAAAGCCTGACCCCGACCATCCTTTCGGTCACGGCAGAATCGATTATATTATGGGAATGATTGTCGCGGGCATTATTCTTATAGTCGGCTTTGAGACCTTGCGCGATTCGGCTTTAACGGCTATTGCGCAGATTAAGCATTGGATAAAGCCTGCGGTTTATGCCGATGTTGAGGCAGTTGAATTTTCGTGGATTACCGTCGCCGTGCTCGTTATGTCGATTGCGGTCAAATTCTATATGGCGTTCTTTATGAAAAAAACGGGCAAAAAGATTGATTCCCCCGTGATGAAAGCGACCGGCGCAGACGCTATGGGAGACACGGTATCAACTTTTCTTGCGCTGATATGTCTGTTTATATTCAGATTCTTCGGGCTCAATCTCGACGCATTTGCGGGAATATTAGTGGCAATAATAATTTTCAAAGCCGGCATTGACAGCGCAAAGGAAACGCTTGTGCGCCTTTTGGGAGGAAAAGCCGACGCGGAGCTTGTCAAAGATGTCAAGGACGCGGTTATGGAATACGATGAGGTTATCGGCGTCCACGATATGATTATTCACGACTACGGTCCCGGACGGTTTTTTGTATCGCTTCACGCCGAGGTTGACGGAAGCGGAGATATCTACAAGCTCCACGACGCGATGGACAGAATCGCCATGATGCTTAACGCAAGATTCGGATGCGAAGCTGTAGTTCACATGGACCCCGTCAATACTAAGGATGAACGCACAATATATTTCCGCGAGCGTGTAGCGGAGATTTCAAATATGATAAATCCCGAGCTTGACTGTCACGATGTGAGAATTGTTCCCGGAAGAACGCATACGAATATTATATTCGATGTTGTTGTGCCTTTCGGCTACAAGCAGAGCGACGACGAGCTTCGCGCAGAATTCAGCAGAAGACTTAAGGAAAAAGACCCCGACTGCTTCTGCGCGGTGACTATTGATAAGCCTTACGCTTGATAAATACATAAAAAGACTCGGAAGAAAGCGAAAAACTTTCTTCCGAGTTTTTTGTTGCGCTATTCTTCCGAGTTATTGTTTTATCTTCCTTCTGCAAATTTGCAGGCGGCTATTGCCGCAACCGCACCGTCTGCGGTTGCCGTGACAATCTGGCGGATGCGCTTTGCACGGCAGTCGCCCGCCGCAAACACTCCGTCGGTTTTTGTTACCGTGCTTTCGTCAGCGACGATATATCCTCTTTCGTCGAGCTCACAGAGCTCTGCAAACGGTTGGTTTTCGGGAACCTGACCTATCGCCACAAACGCTCCGTCGACGGAAAGCTCGGACTTTTCTCCGCTTTCCTTTGAGCACAGCTCAAGTGCCGTAAGCTTTTCTGTACCGATAAGCGAGGACACGGTTACTCCCGTTATCACGCTGACATTATCTTTTGCTTCGAGTATTTTTATTAGCTTCTCTTCGCCTGTGAGATAAGGCATATCCTGAACTATGGTGACTTTTGTGCAGTATTCGGAGAGCATCACCGCTTCCTGCAAGGCACTGTTGCCGCCGCCTATTACTGCTATTTCTTTGCCTTTGTAGAACGGGCCGTCGCATACAGCGCAGTATGATATTCCGTTTCCGACCAATGCGTCTTCGTTTTCGAGTCCCAAGCGTCTGTGCTTTGAGCCTGCCGCGATTATCAGCGATTTTCCCTCATAGCTTGCATAGTCTCCGACTATTTTGAAGCCGAGCTCCGTCTTCTGCGCGGATTTTACCGTATCCATCTCAATCTCTGCACCGAGAGCCGATGCCTGCTCTATGAGCTTGTCGGCAAGCTCGTTGCCGCTCATCTCGATAAAGCCCGGGTAGTTCTCCACCTTCGGCGAATGAGTTATCTCACCGCCGAAGGTTTCTTTTTCAATAACAAGAACGCTTTTGTCCGCACGCCGTGCATATATCGCCGCAGTAAGTCCGGCAGGGCCGGAGCCGATTATTATTATATCGTACATTATGCTTTTACCGCGAGCTTTTCTTCGATGTATTTTCTGATGTTTGATACATTTACTATCGTTTCGCCGCCGGCAATAAGCGTCGGAGCCTGCTTTACTCCGTATTTTTCAGCCGATGCGGCATCCTCGTCGGCGTATATCACATCGTATGCGATTCCGGCTTTTTCAAGGAATGTCTTTGCCATCTTGCAGTTGGGGCAGGTACGCGTTGCAAAGAGTATGGGCTTGTCGCCGCATACGCATTCGGGAGCCTTTTCTTCTGCTTTGTTCTCGACGGTTCTGCCGCTGAAGTTGCTCATCGATTTGCCGATGTCATAGAGCTTTCTGTCCTTGAATTCCTGTGCTTTGCCGTCGTTCCAGTTCTGGACGGGACGGTAGTAGCCCGTGATACGGCTGTAAACTTCAGCAGGCTTTCCGCAGGTCGGGCAGGTGAAATGCTCGCCCACGATATATCCGTGGTCTTTGCATACAGAATATGTGGGGGAGAGCGTGTAGTAAGGAAGCTTGTAGTTTTCTGCAATCTTTCTTACAAGTGTAGCCGCAGCCGACCAGTCGGGGAGCTTTTCACCCAAGAATGCGTGGAATACTGTTCCCGATGTATAAAGCGTCTGGAGCTCATCCTGAATGTCGAGGGCGGAGAAGATGTCATCGGTATATCCGACGGGCAGGTGAGAGCTGTTTGTATAATAGGGTGTTCCGTTGTCGCCTGATGCCGTGAGAATGTCGGGGAATCTCTTTTTGTCGTGCTTTGCAAGGCGGTAAGAGGTGGATTCCGCGGGAGTAGCTTCGAGGTTGTAGAGGTCGCCGTACTGCTCTTGGTAGTCGGAGAGTCTCTCTCTCATGTGATTGAGAACATCCTTTGTGAATTCCTGCGTCTGCTTGTGAGTCATATCGGCTTTGAGCCAATTTGCGTTAAGTCCGACTTCGTTCATACCGACAAGACCTATCGTTGAGAAGTGATTCTCGAATGTTCCGAGATAGTGTCTTGTGTAGGGGTAAAGTCCTTCGTTCAAGAGCTTTGTGATGACTTCTCTCTTTATCTTGAGTGAGCGCGCCGCAATATCCATCATCTTGTCGAGTCTCTTGTAGAAATCGGCTTCGTCCGTTGCAAGGTATGCTATACGGGGCATATTTATCGTGACAACGCCGACAGAACCGGTGCTTTCGCCGCTTCCGAAGAAGCCGCCCGTCTTTTTGCGGAGCTCACGCAAGTCGAGGCGGAGTCTGCAGCACATACTGCGGACATCGCTCGGCTGCATATCGCTGTTGATGTAGTTGGAGAAATACGGCGTGCCGTACTTCGATGTCATCTCAAACAAAAGGCGGTTGTTTTCGGTATCAGACCAGTCGAAGTCGCTTGTTATGGAGTATGTGGGAATGGGATACTGGAAGCCTCTGCCGTTTGCGTCGCCCTCAATCATCGTTTCGATGAATGCGCGGTTGACCATATCCATTTCAGCCTTGCAGTCCTTGTACTTAAAGGGCATCTCAACGCCGCCGACTATCGCATTCAGCTCCGCGAGGTCGTTTGGAACAGTCCAGTCAAGTGTGATGTTTGAAAACGGCGCCTGTGTGCCCCAGCGTGAGGGAGTGTTTACACCGTATACAAAGGATTCTATGCACTTCTTTACCTGCTCGTAGCTGAGGTTATCCGCTTTTACGAAAGGAGCAAGGTAGGTATCAAATGAGGAGAATGCCTGAGCGCCCGCCCACTCGTTCTGCATGATACCGAGGAAGTTGACCATCTGGTTGCAGAGCGTTGCAAGATGCTTTGCGGGGGAGGAGGTTATCTTGCCGGGAATGCCGCCGAGACCTTCCTTTATAAGCTGCTTCAGCGACCAGCCCGCGCAATAACCGGTGAGCATGGAGAGGTCGTGAATGTGCATATCGGCGTTTCTGTGAGCGTTGGAAATCTCGTCGTCATATATTTCGGAAAGCCAATAGTTTGCGGTAATAGCGCCGGAGTTGGAGAGGATAAGACCGCCGACGGAGTAGGTGACGGTGGAGTTCTCTTTGACTCTCCAGTCGTTGATTTTTACATAGTTATCGACTATTTCCTTGTAGTCGAGCATTGTGTCTTTGATGTTACGGAGCTTTTCGTGCTGGCGTCTGTAAAGGATATACGCCTTGGCAACATCGGAATATCCCGCCTGAACGAGAACGCTTTCCACGCTGTCCTGAATGTCTTCTACGGCGATAAGTCCTTCCTTAATTTTTGACTCAAAGTCAGCCGTGACCTTGAGTGCGAGAAAATCAATCACTGATTCGTGATAGTTTTTCTCCTGCGCGTCAAACGCGAGTTTGATGGCGTTAACTATTTTGTCGAGATTGAAATCTACGACTTTGCCATCTCTTTTCTGTACCTGATACATACTTTTTCTCCTTATATTATATATATTTATTTTTCGAAATTGAATGCGATTCAGTCAACTCCGCGAAGCTGTGCGCTCGGAACATATTTTTTTGCCGCGGTAAGATATTTTTGTAGCTCAGCTTTTGACGGAGCGGAGAGCCCGTCATGCAGTATGTTGCCGGAATCCTTAAAACACTGTATATAGTATTTGTCGGCACCCTCTATAAGCTTGCCGACCGCCTCAAAATCGCTCTCGGAATGGAGCTCTTTTACGACGGTTGTGCGGAACTCGTACGGTACGCCGGAGCTTTTTATAATATCAATGCTTTCTTTGATTTTATCCGCGACCGCACCGTTTCCTGCGACCTCTTTATAGCGCTCGAGAGGAGCTTTTATATCCATCGCGATATAGTCGAGCAGCCCTTCGGATATAAGCTCTTTAAGTCTTTCGGGGAAGCTGCCGTTTGTGTCGAGCTTGACCTTGAAGCCCATGCTTTTTACCCTTACGATGAAGTCCTTTATGTCGTTTTGCATAAGAGGCTCACCGCCTGTTATCGCAACACCGTCAAGCACTCCGCGACGCTTACCGAGAAGCTCAAACACCTCGCTGTCGTCGGAAAGCTCATCCTCGGGGAGCTTGTCTACAAGCGGTGCGTTGTGGCAGTACGGGCAACGGAAATTGCATCCGCTCGTAAATACGGTGCAGGCAACACATCCCGGAAAATCAAGCAAAGTTATTTTTTGCAAGCCGCCTATTTTCAAGCATAATCCTCCCTCGGAATTCGTTATCGGGACGATTATAACACAATATATAGTTGTTGTCAACACATAAGACACACAAAATGTATTTTCGGCAATATAAATAAAAACTGCTGCCGCAATTTGTTGATTTGTATAAATGACTCTGAAAACTGTTGACTTAAATGGCAAAAAGTTATACAATTAAATCATAAAATGTGAAAGAAGAATATAATGAAAACTATATCAAACAAGAACTACGAAGAAGAACGGGCGTTGTATGCTCTCTGCGACGCCGAAGTCGTTTCCTGCACCTTCTCGGGACAGGCTGACGGAGAATCGGCACTCAAGGAGACAAGAAATATAAAGGTAAAAAACTGCGACTTCAAGCTCAGATATCCGCTGTGGCACTGCCTCGGCTTCGAGCTTGAAAACTGCTCTATGACGGACACCTGCCGCGCCGCTTTATGGTACAGCAAAGACGGCGCGATAAGCTTTTGCAAGCTTCACGGAATAAAGTGCCTGAGGGAGTGTGACAACATAAGACTTTCGGAATGCGAGATTGTATCAAAGGAGTTCGGCTGGAACTGCCGCGGACTTGAAATAAAGGATACAAAACTCGACTCGGAATACGCTTTTTTCGGAACACAAGATATTGTGGTTGACAATCTTGACTTGACGGGCAAATATTCGTTCCAATATACAAATAATGTCACAATCGAGAACTCCGTTTTGGACACAAAGGATGCATTTTGGCACGCTGAGAATGTCACGGTCAAAAACTGCACCGTCAAGGGTGAGTATCTTGCGTGGTACAGCAAGAATGTGACATTCATCGACTGCAAAATAATCGGAACTCAGCCGCTTTGCTACTGCAAGGGGCTTAAGCTTATAAACTGCACGACGGAGCTTGCGGATTTTGCGTTTGAGTATTCCGAGGTCGAAGCCGACATTAAGGGAGGCATAGTATCGGTAAAGAATCCGCTTTCGGGCTACATCGTAGCAGATTCAATCGGCAAGATAATAAGTGACGGCTCCATATACGCTTCGAGCTGTAAAGTCGGCACAAGATAAAATATATACCGAAAGGAAGAAACAGTATGCAGAAATACGCTGATTACGCAGTGCAAAAAAGCGCGGAACTGCTTTCGATAGACAGCCCGACGGGATTTACCTCAATGGCGGCGAAGTGGACTGCCGACGAATTCTCGTCTTTAGGCTTTGACACCGTCATTACCAAAAAGGGCGGCGTGCTTGTCGACCTCGGCGGTGAAGATAACGGCGACGGTCTTTTATTGGAAGCGCACACCGACACTCTCGGTGCGATGGTCGCGCAGATAAAGGAAAACGGCAGAATAAAGGTCACCAATCTCGGAGATATGCTTGCTCAAAACGGCGAAACCGAGAATGTAAGGCTTTATACAAGGGGTGGCAAGGTTTATGAGGGCACTCTTCAGCTTTGCAACGCTTCCGTTCATGTAAACGGCGACTACAAGGACGAAAAGAGAAACTTCGATACTACCGAAGTAGTGCTTGACGAGGATGTAAAGAATGCGGACGATGTAAAAAAGCTCGGCATCGAGACGGGCGATATCGTCGCATTTGACCCGCGCACGAGAATTACAGAATCCGGCTACATAAAGAGCAGATTTCTCGATGACAAGCTCTCCGTCGGAATTCTTCTCGGCTTTGCAAAGTTCATAGCCGACAAGAACATAAAGTTAAAAAGGCACACCTACGCTCATATAACCGTATATGAGGAGGTAGGACACGGCGGATGCGCAAGTGTTCCCGAGGGAATATCGGAAGCGATAAGCGTCGATATGGGCTGCGTCGGCGACGGTCTTTCCTGCACGGAGCGCATGGTATCAATCTGCGCAAAGGACAGCGTCGGCCCGTACAGCTATGAAGTGGTCGGAAAACTCATAGATGCCGCCAAGAAAGAGGGCGCAGAATACGCGGTCGATGTTTATCCGCACTACGGCTCTGATGTTGAGGCTACTCTCAGCGCAGGCAACGATATCCGTCACGGTCTCATTGGCTCCGGCGTATATGCGAGCCACGGCTACGAGAGAAGCCATCGCGACGGAGTTCTTAACACGCTGAAGGTGCTTAAGGGATATCTCGGAATAGAGTCGGGCGACAAGATAAAGCACGGCAAATCCGCTCCCAAGCACGCTTGACAAAGACGATACATATTACATTGTAAAAAACATAGGAAGCTACGGGCAAAAACAGTTTTATTTGTACATAAAATCAAAAATCATATACATTGGCAAATCAAAATATGCTGAGGTGAAAATATGAAGGGTATTTTTAAGCGCAAAGAAAACTCAAAACGCAAAATTACTCCCAAAATGAGAGCATTCTGTGCATTGTTCGCTTTCCTGATGCTTATATCCGTTTTGGCAGGCTGCAAAAAAGGAGATTCTCACTCCGGAAGCAAAAAAGGTATCAAAGACTATGAGGACATAGTCATCGGTGATGCTCGGTCTTTTAAGGACGACGGTCCTCTTGACAAAACCGAAACGCTTTCTTTTGATGTACCGAAAGACATCAAGGAAGAAAACTACTATGAACTTATGGGAATGTATATCGGGGATGACTATGTGTATTATTATCCCCTGGATATGGACGCTCTTTACAACGACAAAAAAGCATCCTTCGAAATTGCACATCACAGTATTTTCGCATTGTCCCGCCCCGATAAATCCGTGCTTATTGATGAATGGTCAAAGCGCGCGGCGGTCAATATCGTATTAAAAGATGAAGCTGACGGAAAGATGAATGTCGGCATCAGAGAGCTTGTAGACGAAACGCTTGATGAGCTCGGTCTTGACAGCGATTCTTTCGGCGGCGAGGTTTACCGTTACATCATCAGCCACGATTCAAAAGGCGAAATGCTCACAGCCGCCGTTGACGGTGACTACGGCACTCTAAAAACCAAGCTTGCCGGTATGGTTGCGGACGGTATTGTAAATCTCTGCTTTGATGCGGATGGTGCGAGCGATGTAATTGATGTTGTTGCGTCGGTTTCGGATTCCGAGGATATTGCACAGGGCGCAAAAAAGCTTTGTGAGGAAATCGAAAAGAAAATATTTCCGGCGATTGATGTGACCGAAAAATTTGCAAAATTTGTAGATAAGTCCTTCGATATTTGGGCAAACAGTACGATGGACGAGACATATCGCTATGTATTTAAGAAGTATGCCGATAAAAACGGCAATATTTCGGATGACGATTGGGCAACGGTCTATTCTACGATTCACGGTGCCTGGGCAAGATACAAAACCAAAGGTATAGATGAAGAAGAACTGAAAAAGCAATTCTCGGAGCGCGCAAAAAACGAAACGATGATTGCCGAGAAAGAGAAAGAGCTCAAAAAGCTCGTTGAAAAATGGGATGAAGACGGGCTTTTGAATCCCTATTTATTCAATTATTCCCGTCAGTGGTCGGTTGCGGACAGACTCAAATCACTGTATAACACAAGACAGACTCTTATCGAAATGTTCACAAAAGACGGCAAACTGCAAATGGGTGCCTACGAAGGCAAAATGACCGAAGAAGAATTTATTGAGGAGCTTGTCTATAAGTGGACATATTTCGGAACAAAGGGAAGAGCTGAGTTCTATAAGTGGCTGGAAGACGAAAAAATCGTGAAAAAGCCAAAGTCAAAGGGCAGTGCGTATGCGTGGGTGAGAGTTGCCACGGAAATTGAGAAAAGGGATGACGAGATATCGGACATTTACATAACAACCCGTGAGGCTTCCGAAACCACCCACACCGTGACATGCGAATATGTTTGGCATTTAGACCCGTATGAGAAAGCGGTGTTCACGGCAACCTGTGAAGCACCGCCGGAGATTATTTACGCAGATAAGGAATTCAGTCTGCACGAAACGCTCAAGGTTTTCGGTCAGACAGAGAATCACCTTTTTAATGCCTCCTGTTGGTATAAAGCCGAAAGTCCGGATGTCCATATCGGCGGCACTTACGGAGCACCGGCTTTTGCAAATGCCGATGGAGTAAGCTCTCTCGGTGCAGGCAGCCGTCCGGATAGTGCAAAGGGAGGCGACATAACGGTTACGGGAAAGCTCGGCGCCGGTAGCGAAGGAGGAAAAATCTGCATCTTTTTCTGCGGCTGCGATGCCGATACCCGTTGGATTTATGAGTGGAAAAAGGTAAATTAAACGGAGGAGTCTTCGATGATTGCTATCGGGATTATCATAGCCGTTGGCGGACTGCTTTTTATCGTCGCGTTTGGAATCAGCAGAGCAAGATGCAAAACGAGAATAGAAGCGACCGTATGTAAGCTTGCGACAAAGTCGATGAAGCTGCGCGGAAGAACCGTAACCGACACGACACCGATTTTTTCATATTCCGTAAACGGAAAAGAGTACACCTATAAAGCGGAAATGTCAACGGCAAGCCGCAAGCGGTTTTGTGTCGGTCAGAAAGAGTTTATTTATATCAACGAAAAACATCCCGAAGAAGCCAGATTCGGAAGTAATCTTAGATTTTTACTTTGCGGGATTGTGCTCTTTTTGCTCGGCGCGGCGCTAATCGCGCTGTCGATGATATGAGAAAGCGGCGATGCGCTTTTAAGGCTAAAAGTAAGCCGGATTTCGGATTGATAGGTAAAAAAATGACGAGCTATTAAGCCCGTCATTTTTTGATGTTTTAATAGCCGAGATTTTCGTCAATCAAAACGACCTCGGTTTTCTGCTTTGTCGGTCTTCTCCACAGAACGGAAAGCTCTTTGCATATTCTGTCATCGCTTGAACAGTTATAGCATCTGTCGGCATTGACCGCGCACGGAGTATGAGCTCCGAGCCGCTTTGCGTTTAGAGGTGCGGCGATGTTCCTTGCTCTGTATATTGCCGCATCAAGACTGTCGGCAACTTTGTTTTTGCCTACAATAAGATATACCTTTTCGTGACCGAAAGCCATGGCGGATACTCTGTTGCAGGTGCCGTCGATGTTTACTATCTCTCCGGTCTTTGCAACGGCGTTTACCGACGAAATGAATATTTCGGAGCAAAGCTCGGCTTTCAGTATCTCGGCATTCGTCATTCCGTCTTTCGGCTCCCAGTGCCAATACACGGTGTTGTGGGCTGCAAGCAGGGGATAGAGCCCCATTTCGCAAACGGTGACGGAGCCTCCTATGCCGACGGTTTTGCCGTCTGTTACGGAGTTTATGTAATTTGCGGCATCATGCGCCGTCTCGAATTCCGACACATCATAGCCGTACGAAATAAGATTCTTCTTAAGCTCGGAAAAGTCAGCCATTTTGCTTCTGCGCTTTGAGGGCGGCAACGAGCCTTGCGACTTTCTTTTCCATAACCTTGTAGTTTTCTATTTCTTTTTCATACTCGAGAAGCTTCTTCTCCGCAGAATAGAGCTTGTCGCCTGCCGATGCGAGAGCGGCGTCTTTTTCGAGGAATTTCTTTTCGAGCGTTGCTTTTTCGTCGCGAATCTTTTGAAGCTCGCTGTAAGAAGCACTCGAGCTGTTTGCGGCGTTGAGCGCGTCATAGACTTTTGCGGTAATCATATCGAGAGCTTCGTCAACCTGTGCCGCGTTGTACCAAGAGCCGTCCTTTGAGTCGAATACGAGCTTGTTTATATAGTCGGTTATTTCGGTTGCACCGGACGGGAAGTCTGCTTCTTTTGCGGAACTATTCGTTATTTCTTCCATTTCTTTCACCTCATCGAGCTTCTGCATTTCTGCAATTTCTTCATTACGCTTTTCGGCGTCTTGTTCGTCCTTTATGTGTTCCGATAATATGGAGCTAATGTCAATTTCGCTTTCGTCCTTGAATTGAGACGGAACTCTGTTGTCGTTTCCTTCGAGAACACTTTCAAAAGAAACCTCCTGTTTTACTTCTTCAGGCTCATTTGACTTTACGGACTGCGCGAAAATATCGCCTATGTCTTCTTCTTTTGATTCATTTGAAGCGGCTTCCTGCTCGTTTGAATTAAACAGACCGCCGAGGCTCATTTCAAAGCTGTCGTCTTCGGATTCTTTCTTTTTCTTATCTTTCTTGGGCTCTATGTAGATAAACAGAATGCGCAGCGAGAGAATTACGCCGATAACCACGATGACCGCCACATGATTCTGAATGTAATTGAGGTAGTAGCCGATAAACGGAATGTTGGGGCCCTTGTTTATACCTTTGACCGAGGCGGTGGAGATGGTGACCTTATCGTCGGGGAATATTTTGCCTTCGTTGTCGTAATTGACGGATTTGCAAAGCGTGACCGCCTCATTTTCCGCGGAAATTATAAGACCGGTTTTTGTTTCTCCGCCGTCTTTATATACGGCAACAAGTCCGCTTTTCATTTCCGAAACATCAGCTTTGTGCCAATAGAAAATGCTGCCTACGGGGAAATCTTTGCTGAGGTGACCGTCCGTTACGGACAAGGGGGTATATCCGAATAACATCGGAATCGCGCAGACGGCATAAAGCGCTATTGCTATGTAGCAAAGCACAGAGAGCACGATAACGACTTTTTTTATTGTATTCATATAGTGACCTCCGACTATATATGTATATTCTTATATATATTTTATTATTCCGGGCGTATTTTGTCAATAGCAGTCGAAGAATTAAGTGAAAAAAGGAAAATATTTTTATTTTTTTGAGAATATAGGTTGACATCGCACAGATGATGTGATAATATGTTTAGGCACTAAAAGTGCGGATGCGCCATTAGCTCAGCCGGATAGAGTGTTTGGCTACGAACCAAAAGGCCGAGGGTTCGAGTCCCCCATGGCGCGCCATAAAAAGATACCGATGCTTGCATCGGTATCTTTTTTGTTGAAGATTTGCGGACTCGAACCCGAAAGGGCTGAGGACGAAAAGATGACTGTTCGGTGAACAGTCATCCGTCCGAAGTGCGAAGGCGCGAGAGCGCCGAGCAGTAAGCCTGCAAAGCAGGCGGCGAGTCCCCCATGGCGCGCCAGATAAGGCAGCAGATTTTGATAGAAAGTCTACTACCTTTTTTCTTCGTACATTAGAGTTTGCATCTCTGTGATACAAAATAAAAGAGAGATAAATTATAATTTAATTCACTAAGAGAACGCGTGAATTATCAGTGAAATCAATAAGCAGACAAGGGTTGTCGAGTATGAAATGCGGCATTTCTCGCTTTGTGTCGTGTTATATCACAACCTAATTTTATAAAATATGTTCGAAAGGAG
>JAZQOM010000059.1:0-10476 GCA_045627885.1 Eubacteriales bacterium | reverse complement strand
TGTTCATAACGAAAATATTATTTCAAATACGGTACAGTTCTGTTTTCACAATAATAAGCAAAAGTTTCCGGCGTAGCAATAATTTCTCGCGCAAAAATCATTAAAGCGATAAAAGATGGGGTGGGACGAAAATGATATATTTCTATCAAATTATCATCCATTTCTACCAATTCAAAATACACCATTCTGTATTTTATAAGTGTCCTTAATATTTCATTCGCCTTATCAAGCTCGATATTCATATTTTTTACAAGCAGATTCGGCGTGAAAGATTTTTCGTAACCCCGTTTGGTCAAAAATATGCATGTATTCCAAAAAAATTCATCTGAAAGATCCTTGAAAAAGCTTGGATAATCGATACCATCAAGATAAGCTTTGTCCGTGTTTTCAGGCTCGGGAACAATCAAGAAATATTGACTCCGATTGGCTATTCCCATTCTTGTAAATCCGCTGTTTTGCATTACAGAAGAATAATGCTGTGCGTTATCATCAATTCCGTTCTCATAATCTTCAATACTATCCGTGTCAATATATTTACGATTTGGCATCAGCGCACGTTCCATATCCCAACAATAATTGAAAACAAGCTTCATTTGCTCATCTGCCGGTGTATCACCTATTTTTTTGATTAAAGCTGTTTGCAGATCACTGTAATCTGTAATACTCCTTCCGAACAGATAATCAATCGATACGGAAAAGAAATCTGCTATTTTCGGTAAAAGTTCGGTATCTGGAACGCCACCATTTTCCCATTTGGAAACTGCCTGCGTACTAACGCCAACGAATTTGGCAAGTTCCTCTTGCTTGATTCCTTTTTCTTTACGCATAGATGCAATCTGTTTTCCTACTATCTCAATATTCATAAGTTTTCTCCTTTGAAATGAATCGAAAGCCGCTCTCGTTGTATATATAATATCACAAACAAGAGTTGATTTCAAGAGAGACGTTATTGAGAAAATCAAACAACAGTTGAACAACCGAAAATATTACATTGTAGCAAGCATAGCAACCGTGGCTACGCTCACATACTGTTTTTATTTCAATGCAAAAAACTTATTGAGTCCTCCCTAACACCCTCGGTTACAAGCAGAGAAGAAAAAATCGAGTGTCTATAACTGGGATCCGTTATGAACACTCGATATGGTCGGAGTGACTGGAATCGAACCAGCGAAGTCTACATCCCAAATGTAGCGCCTTACCATTGGGCCACACCCCGATTTGCATTATATGTAACAGCGAAGCAGTAACATCGGACAAAGCGACAAAACCGCAACTCCGACTTTTGGATTTTATCACATCGAAGCGTCTTTGTCAACCGAAAACTCTTGACAAAGGCGCAATATGTGGTAAAATATAATTGATAATCATTATTGTTAAGGAGAAAGCAAAATGAAAGTTTACAAATGCAAGGTTTGCGGAGAAATTTTTACCGTAAAAGACGGGGAAGAGGCAGTTTGCCCGAAATGCCGTCAAAAGGGCGACAAGCTTGAAGTGCTCGCAAACAAGTATGCGGGAACGCAGACAGAAAAGAATCTTGCCGCTGCATTTGCGGGAGAATCTCAAGCAAGAAACAAGTACACATATTTTGCATCTACCGCAAAAAAAGAGGGATATGAACAGATTTCGGCACTTTTTCTGAAGACTGCGGACAACGAAAAAGAGCACGCCAAAATGTGGTTCAAGGAGCTTGCCGGTATCGGCAGCACGGCGGAGAATCTTGCCGCAGCAGCGGACGGAGAGAACTTCGAGTGGACGGATATGTACGAGGGATTTGCAAAGACCGCGGAAGAAGAAGGCTTTGCGGAGCTTGCCGCAAAATTCCGCCTTGTAGCCGCAATCGAGAAGCATCATGAGGAAAGATACCGTGCGCTTTTGAAGAATGTTGAAACCGCCGAGGTATTCAAGAAGAGCGAAGTCAAGGTATGGGAATGCCGCAACTGCGGACATATCGTTGTCGGAACATCCGCACCGGAGATTTGCCCGACCTGTGCACATCCGCAGAGCTACTTTGAGGTTAACGCCGAGAATTATTGATTACCCGATAAAGCAAAAAGCGGGCGGGAAAGCCGACTATTCTTAAAAACAGTTTTGTGAGATAACCGCCACAGAATTTGCTGAGGAAGTGCAAACTTAGTTAAAAGGAACAGGCTGACGAACAAATCAGCCTGTTTTTTCTTTTAAGTTGGTATTTTAAGTGAAATATTTGCCCCGATGGCAAGTGATGATGCTCGCAACGATGTTTTTTTGCGCACGGTTGACAAATTTGCCTTTTTACTGTATCATGGATACATTGAAATTTCGGAGAACATAATGAAAAAAACACAGGATTTTACAAGCGGAAAAATACTTTCTCCGCTTATTAAATTTGCCATGCCGCTGTTTGCAGCATTATTTTTGCAGGCGATGTACGGCGCGGTTGACCTTGCCGTTGTCGGAGAATTTGCAAAAACCGCGGATGTTTCGGCGGTATCCACAGGCTCTCTCATAATGCAGACCATAATGGGATTTTTTATGGAGCTTTCCGGCGGTATATGCGTACTTGTCGGTCAGAAAATAGGCAAAGGCGACAAAAGAACGGCAGGCAAAGCAATAGGCGCGGGCATCTTTCTTTTCTCGATATTGGCTGTCATTGCCACGGCGCTGTTCGTTGGATTTTCGGAGCCTATTGCAGTGCTTATGCAGGCGCCGAAAAAGGCGTTTTCCGAAACTGTATCGTATGTCAGAATATGCTCGGCGGGCACCGTTTTCATCATCGCATTCAATGTTCTCGGCAGTATCTTCCGCGGAATAGGCGATTCCAAAATGCCGCTTATAACGGTTGCAATAGCCTGCGTCGTCAATATTGCGGGCGACCTTGTTCTTGTTGCCGTACTCGGAATGGGCTCGGCGGGAGCGGCAATAGCTACCGTATTTGCGCAGGCGGTGAGCGTTATAATATCCGTCCTGATAATACGAAAACGCAAGCTGTCCGTCGAATTTTCGCTTAAAGATATCCGCCCCGACAGAGTGCTTATGTCGAATATAATGAAAATCGGACTTCCCGTTGCAATACAGGACTTTCTCGTAAGCATATCATTCCTCGTGATAATGGCGATAGTCAATTCTCTCGGATTGGTCAAATCCGCCGGCGTCGGCGTTGCCGAAAAGATATGTGCATTCATTATGCTTATACCGTCGGCATATTCGCAGGCGATGTCCGCATTTGTCGCACACAATATAGGCGCGGGACGCCCCGACAGAGCGCGTAAGGCTCTGTGGTACGGAATAAGCACATCCCTTGCGGCGGGAATAGTCGTCGGCTATCTTTCGTTCTTCCACGGCGATATCCTTTCTTCGATTTTTGCAAGCTCCAAGCCCGATGTAATTGCCGCTTCCGCGTCGTATCTCAAGGCTTACGCGATAGACTGTGTGTTCACATCGTTTCTGTTTTGCTTTATCGGATATTTCAGCGGCAGGGGAAATACGCTTTTTGTGCTTGTGCAGGGACTTGTCGGCGCATTCGGAGTACGAATTCCCGTATCGTATGCCATAAGCAGAATCGCTGATGTAGATTTGTTTTTCATCGGACTTGCCACCCCCGCGTCTACCGTTGTGCAGATTACGCTGTGCCTTGTGATGTACTTTATCTGCAAGAAAAAAGATGCCGAAGCGACGCTTTGACAGATAAAACAAATTTCCCGCTTTCCTCCCGGAAAGCGGGAATTTTTTGTGCCTTTAATCCCGAATTATTTGTCGGCGAGCTTTGCGAGCTTGTCGTACTTAGCCTTTGCGCTCTCTTCTGCTTTTGCAAAGAGGTCTTCGGCTCTCTCGGGGAACTGCTGAGCAAGACGGCTGTATCTTGTCTCGCTCTTGATGAAGTCAACATAGCTGCCTGTGGGCTGCTTGCTGTCGAGAGTGAAGGGATTCTTTCCTTCGTCTGCAAGTCTGGGGTCGTATCTGAACATCTGCCAATAACCTGCCTCGACTGCCTTCTTCATTTCGCTCTGGCAGTTGGTCATACCGCCCTTAAGACCGTGCATCTCGCAGGGAGCATAACCGATGATGAGTGACGGGCCGTGATAGGATTCAGCTTCAGCCATAGCCTTGATTGTCTGATTCATATCTGCGCCCATAGCTATCTGTGCTACATATACATAGCCGTAGCTCATTGCGATAGCCGCGAGGTCTTTCTTCTTGATAGCCTTGCCGGCAGCGGCAAACTGTGCTACCTGACCGATGTTGGAGGACTTGGAAGCCTGTCCGCCGGTGTTGGAGTAAACCTCTGTATCGAATACCATTACATTGATATCTTCGCCGGAAGCGAGAACATGGTCGAGACCGCCGAAGCCGATATCGTAAGCCCATCCGTCGCCGCCGAATATCCATACGGACTTCTTTGCGAGGTAATCCTTCTCGGCAAGAATCTTTGTGCGGAGCTCATTCTTGCAATCGCATTCTTCGAGTGCGGCAACAAGAGCGGCAGCAGCGGCGGAGTTGAGTTCGCCGTTATCCTTCGTGTCGAGGTAGTTTGCAATAGCTTCTTTTACATTTGCCTTCTTTGCTTCTTTAGCAAGCTCTTCTACATAGCCGATGAGTCTCTCTCTTATCGTCTTCTGACCGAGGTAGATGCCGAGACCGTGCTCTGCGTTGTCCTCGAACAGTGAGTTAGCCCAGGCGGGACCCTTGCCGCTTATGCGGTTAACGGTGTAGGGAGTTGCGGGAGCGGAGCCACCCCAAATGGATGAGCATCCGGTTGCGTTGGAGATATACATTCTCTCGCCGAAGAGCTGTGTGATGAGACGCGCATAAGATGTCTCGGCGCAGCCTGCGCAAGAGCCGGAGAATTCAAGCAGCGGCTGATTGAACTGGCTCTGCTTGAGTGCGGGGAAGGAGGTCTCCTTCTTTGTTACATTTGCAACAGCATAGTCGAATGCCGCCTGCTGAGCAGCCTGACTTTCCTGCGGAACCATCTTGAGAGCTCTCTTCTCGGGCTTTGTGGGGCAGACGCCTACGCAGACGCCGCAACCCATGCAGTCGAGAGGACTTACGGACATTGTGAACTTAAAGCCTTCAACGCCCTTGCCGATAACCTTTGCGGCAAACTTTGTGGACGCGGGAGCGGCAGCCGCTTCTTTTTCGTCCATAAGGAACGGTCTTATTGTAGCGTGCGGGCATACATAAGCGCACTGGTTGCACTGAATGCAGTTTTCGGGAATCCACTCGGGAACATCAACTGCAACGCCTCTCTTTTCAAAAGCGGAAGCGCCCTGCGGATATGTACCGTCTGCTCTTTCCTTGAATGCGGAAACGGGGAGGCTGTCGCCCTTCATCTGGGACATCGGAATAACGATGTTCTTGACGAAGTTGACAACTTCCTTGCGGTCGCCCGTTATCTTGGGAGCCTTGTCGGTTACCTTGAGGTCTTTCCAGGAAGCGGGAACCATGTACTTGACAATGGCATGAACGCCTGCGTCGATTGCCTTGTAGTTCATCTCAACAACGGCTTCGCCCTTCTTGAGGTAGGACTTCTTTGCCATGTACTTCATGTAGTCAACGGCTTCCTCGATGGGCATAATGTTCGCAAGCTTGAAGAATGCGGACTGAAGAATTGTGTTGGTGCGCTTGCCCATACCTATTTCGCGAGCCTTGTCTATCGCGTTTATCGTGTAGAACTTAATCTTGTTGTCTGCGATGTACTTCTTTGCTTCTGCGGGGAGGTGCTCCTCGATTTCCTCGGGAGTCCACTGGCAGTTGAGCAGGAATGTACCGCCGGGCTTTACATCGTTGACAATCTTGTAACCCTTTACCATATAGGAAGGAGTATGGCAGGCAACGAAGTCAGCCTTTGTTACATAGTATGTGCTCTTAATGGGCTGGTCGCCGAAGCGCAGGTGAGAGATAGTAACGCCGCCCGTCTTCTTTGAGTCATACTGGAAGTATGCCTGAATGAACTTGTCGGTGTGGTCGCCGATAATCTTTATGGAGTTCTTGTTTGCGCCGACTGTACCGTCGCCGCCGAGACCCCAGAACTTGCAGCTTATCGTACCCTTTGCGCTGGTGTCGGGAGCGGGCTTTTCTTCGAGAGAAAGACCGGTGACATCATCGACGATACCGATAGTGAAGTTGGACTTCGGAGCCTTTGCCTTGAGATTCTTGTATACGGCGAAGATGCTCTGAGGAGCTGTGTCCTTTGAGCCTAAGCCGTAACGGCCGCCGACGATATCGGCTTTGACACCCTCTTTGTTGAGAGCGGCAACGACATCGAGATAGAGGGGCTCGCCCATTGAACCGGGTTCCTTCGTTCTGTCGAGAACTGCAATTTTCTTTACAGTCTTGGGAAGAGCTTCCGCAAGTCTGTCGGAGCAGAAGGGACGATAGAGACGGACTTTTACGAGACCGACCTTTTCACCCTTTGCGTTGAGGTAGTCGATAACTTCCTCGATTGTATCGCATACGGAGCCCATAGCGACGATAACTCTGTCGGCATCGGGAGCGCCGTAGTAGTTGAAGAGCTTGTAGTTTGTGCCGATTTTCTTGTTGACCTTGTCCATGTACTCTTCTACGATAGCGGGAAGAGCTTCATAGTAGCTGTTGCAAGCTTCTCTGTGCTGGAAGAAGATATCGCCGTTCTCGGCAGAGCCGTGAAGAACGGGATGCTCGGGATTGAGAGCTCTTGCTCTGAATGCCTTAACAGCCTTCATATCGACCATCTTCTTGAGGTCTTCGGTTTCCCATACTTCAATCTTCTGAATCTCGTGAGAGGTTCTGAAGCCGTCGAAGAAGTTGAGGAAAGGAACTCTGCCTTTGATTGTTGCGAGATGAGCAACTGCGCCGAGGTCCATGATTTCCTGCTGGTTTGTTTCGCAGAGCATTGCATAGCCCGTCTGACGGCAGGCATATACATCGGAGTGGTCACCGAAGATGTTGAGGGCGTGCGAAGCAACGCAGCGCGCCGAAACATGAATGACATTGGGAAGGAGCTCGCCTGCAATCTTGTACATATTCGGAATCATAAGGAGAAGTCCCTGTGAAGCCGTGTAGGTTGTTGTGAGAGCGCCTGCGCCGAGAGAGCCGTGAACTGCGCCTGCTGCACCTGCTTCAGACTGCATTTCAATCATTTTTACTCTGTCGCCGAAGATGTTTCTTGCGGGTTCGCCGAAGATATTCTTATCCGTAGCGGACCATGTGTCTGTCACCTCTGCCATAGGGCTCGAGGGCGTGATGGGGTAGATGGCGGCAACTTCCGTGAACGCGTAGCTTACATGCGCGGCGGCGGTGTTACCGTCCATGGAGATTTTTCTTCTTGCCATGGTTTTTCCTCCTAAAATATTTGTGTTGTCGCGTGCTTTTTCACGCGACGAATTTTGTCACCGTATATGTTAGCACAATTTTTATCAAAAGTAAATAATAAACTCATAAAAATTATGGAAATTTGTTGAAAACTATGGTAAAATGTTTACCGTAAACGGAAAAATATATTTTTCGGAGAGTAAACATGGGATTTTCAAAGGTTTCGACGGTAAATGTAATAGGTATAGAGGGCTATTCCATAACGATAGAGGCGGATGTCAGAAAAGGACTTCCGCGCTTTGACCTTGTCGGGCTTCCCGATACCGCTGTCAAGGAGGCGAAAGAGAGAGTGAGAGCCGCTTGCCGCAATATCGGCTATGATTTTCCGATATGCGGACTCACGGTAAACCTTGCTCCCGCCGATGTCAAAAAAGAGGGCTCGTCGTACGACCTCGGAATACTGATTGCTCTTTTGGCTGCTTCCGGCGCGATACCCATGCCGGATTCCGACTGCTGCTTTATAGGAGAGCTTGCGCTTTCCGGTCAGCTTCATCCCGTAAACGGAATACTCTCAATGTGCATAGCGGCAAAGGAAAGCGGAAAAACAAAGGTTTTCGTGCCGCTCGACAACGCAAAAGAGGCGTCCGCCTGCGACGGCATAGAGATATATCCCGCGTTTGATGCGCTCGATGTGATAATGCACCTTCAGGGCACAAAGCAGATACAGGTAACCCATTTTGACCGCGACGCATTCTGCGCCGAAAGCGCATACGGAAAGATAGACTTTTCCGATGTAAAAGGTCAGGAGAGGGCGAAAAAAGCGATAGAAATAGCGGCGGCGGGCGCTCATAATATACTGCTTGTAGGGCCTCCCGGCTCTGGCAAGAGTATGCTTGCAAAGAGAATACCGACAATTCTTCCTCCGCTTTCCGCAGAGCAATCCATGGAGACGACGAAGATACATTCCGCGGCGGGAACGCTTTTGAGAGAGCGCCCCATAATCACGGAGCCGCCGTTCCGCAGTCCGCATTATACAATGTCCGTCGCAAGCCTTGCCGGAGGCGGACACATACCGATTCCCGGCGAAATATCGCTTGCGCACAACGGCGTTCTGTTTTTGGACGAGCTTCCCGAGTTTTCCTCGAGCGCGACGGAGACTTTGCGCCTTCCGCTTGAAGACGGCAAGATAACGATTGTCCGCGTAAACGGCAAGATTACATATCCCGCCGACTTTATGTTTGTCGCGGCGATGAATCCGTGCAAATGCGGATATTACGGGCATCCGACTCACGAGTGCAAATGCAGTCCGGCGTCGATAAAGCGCTATCTTTCGAAGGTGTCGGGGCCGCTTCTCGACCGCATTGACATACAGATAGAAGTCCCGTCGGTAAAATACGATGATTTATCAGGTGACACACAATCGGAAAGCTCCGCTTCCATTAAAGAAAGAGTGCTTTCGGCGCGCGAATTTGCGGCAAAGAGATACGAGGGAGAGGGCATAGTATCGAATTCTCAGCTTTCCGCGTCACAGATAAGAAAATTCTGCACACTTGATTCCGATGCCGAGCAGATTCTTCGCTCCGCATTTGAGAAAATGAACCTTTCGGCAAGAGGATACGACAGAGTTCTCAAGGTCGCGCGCACCGTCGCCGACCTCGAGCACGAGCAGATAATAAAGGCACGGCATATCGCGCTTGCGGTTCAGCTTCGCAGTCTTGACAGGAAATATTTTGAAAAGTGACATATTCTTCTTGATTTTAAACAGATTATCGTATAAAATAGTCGGGTACACTATGATAAACGGAGGAATACACAATGAGAAAAGGAATTAAAATTCACGATTTCGATTTCGGCAAGCTGATAGAATTTGCGAACGGAGCAAACGGAGAGGTTTATATAAAGACCTCCGAGGGCGATGTTCTCAACCTTAAGAGTAAGCTCACACAGCTTCTTGCGCTTTCGGGCAGTATCGACTGGGGCAAGGTCGGAGAAGCCGAGATAGTATGCGAGGATATAGAGGACGAGTCAAAGCTGTTTCAGCTCAACCTGTTCGGGCACGAGTCGAAATAACAAAAACCGAATATACATCTCCTTTCCTGCAAATAATAAGCGGGAAAGGAGATGTTTTTTATGATAGAACAAGATACGGTAAGACTTTTGAGGGAATGTGACTCCGGAATAAAGATGGGCGCGGAATCAATAAATTCCGTGATGGATAAGGTGGAGAGCGGACGCTTCAAAAAGCTGCTCGAAAGCTGTCTTGACGAGCACCGCGAGATGCAGGAGGATATAAACATAATGCTCGATAAATGCGGAGACGACGGCAAAAATCCCAATCCGGCGGCATCGGCGTTTTCCAAAATAAAGACGGGCGTAATGATGACTTTTGATAAAAGTGACTCGACAGTTGCCGACCTTATGACCGACGGCTGCAATATGGGAGTAAAGTCACTTTCGCGCTATCTCAATCAGTATAAAGCGGCGTCCGAGGACTCAAAGAATATTGCCAAGCGACTTATTTCGTGCGAGGAGAATCTTGCCGTAAGCATTCGCTGCTATCTTTAATTTTACCTTAGATTACACCGGATACCACGCCGCATGATAACATCCGAACTGCTTTGTTGTCTTCGTCGTGCTACGCTCGGATTTACGGAAAGTAAACCCGTCGCTTGCACTCCTTGGCGCCTCGCATTTCGGCGTTCTGATGCGGCTTCATTTCCAACAGCTATTACACCCATAATGACGGCACTCGAGAAACGCCGCATTACTTTGTTCCCGCAGGACGGTCTTCACTCGGACTTACGGAATAGTAAGCCCTTCGTTTGTCCGCCTGCGGCGTCGCGTCCTGCGGCGTTTTCGAGCACCGCAGTTTCCGTTAGCCTTTTAATCTTTGAATACACCAATAGCCCAGCCGCATGATATGATTCGCATAGTTTTGTCATCACGCCCACCCTGCGCTCGGACTTACGGACTAGTAAACCCGTCGCTTGCACTCCTTGACGCTTCGCATTTCGGCGTTCTGATGCGGCTTGGACATAAATAAAAATTACACCCATAATGACGGCACTCGAGAAACGCCGCATTACTTTGTTCCCGCAGGACGGTCGTCACTCGGACTTACGGACAGTAAGCCCTTCGTTTGCCCGCCTGCGGCGTCGCGTCCTGCGGCGTTTTCGAGCACCGCAGTTTCCGTTAGCCTTTTAATCT
>JAZQOM010000058.1:0-40121 GCA_045627885.1 Eubacteriales bacterium | reverse complement strand
ATATTTTTCGTTCTTTTCTTCGTCGGCGTACAAATGTACGACAGAGGAAAAGAACGGAAAAAGGCAATAATGACGGGCTAATAAAGCCCGTCATTCCTCTTTTCTAAACCTGTGTTAATTTTTACAGTTTACAAAAAATTTTTTATAAAAATGTACTTATTGCCGGTAGAACGAGTTTGTCAGTGCTCTGAATGCCGGCGTAAGCCGGCATTTTTTATATTGCATATAAATTGATATCCCATGCGGGAATATATTTGTGTTTACGCATATAAATCTTATATTCGGGATTTAATGAGTGTATCAGCAAGGGTAAGTCAAATAAATCGCAGTTGCGGTGATACGCCGATACAAGTAGCTTCGGTTTGTTTTGCAAAGTATTTTTCGCGCCTTCAAGAGCGGCGCGTTCCTCGCCCTCAAGGTCCATTTTAATATATGTAGGAGAAAATGAATTCTTAAAGCAAAGAGAATCTATGCTCATAAAAGGAGTTTCTCTCCCCTGTTGTTGACCGACAGAAGACATTCTGCCTGCTTTATTCGAGAACATTACGGTTTCGTCACATTTGCCGATACCGCAATTTACGGCTGATGAATTTTCCATACCCAAAAGTTTAGAGTATAGCTTATTATAGCTTCGCAAATCGGGCTCGCACGCAAGTACAGCATCATATCCGCCGCAGACGGCAAGGAGTTCGTCGACGGTGTCGCCTGTATATGCGCCGAGGTCAAGATATCTCTCCGAGGCGGATAATTTAAGTATATTCGACAAGGCGGCATTTCTGTCGCTCTCGGCTTTGGCAAGATATTCAGTTTTACCGCTGATTTTATATAATATCAGGTTCTCGAAAACAGCCTTTGACTCGTCATCGGATAGCAGCTCATAAGCTGATTTGAAAGCGCTTTTGTTTTCCGCAAAATACTCAAGTGTAAAAAGTCCGCCTCCCTTTACGGGAACATCGGGAGCATACAGTGTATGGCGCTTTCCGATTTCGCTGAATCTCATAAACAGCTCATCCGTTCTTGCGGCAAAACAAACAAGTATATTTGCATCCTCATATTTTTCGCATATATCCGAATATTTGAGAACCTTGTGTCCGTGGAAGCTATGCCCCCTTACAAATTCGTCGCTCGCAAATATATCGGCAACAGGTATGCCGTACATATCAAGAGCGGAAATAATTTTATCTGCGCCGTCACCCATTCCATAAAGAATAACGGGCTTTGTGTCTTGGCATAAACTGTTCCATATATCTTTTTGCGATAATACAATTTTTGCAAATTTGTCGAAATCTTTCATATCGTCACTTCCGCAAATAAATCTTAAAAATATTTTACCATATTTCAATATAAAATCAAATAAAAATGTGGAAATGTGCAAAGATTTATGCTATAATACATAATGTATTGTTATGTAATCGACAATACTAATATATAAATCGAGGAAAACAATGGCAAATATTTTTAACGCAAAGCTTATAACCGACATTCCCGTAATTGTTTCGCGCGGGGTTGTGGTTTTTCCGTGCAGTGAAACTACTCTTGAAATAGCAAGACCGTTTACTCTTTCCGCAATAAGAGCCGCAAAGGATTATAACGATGTTGCTCTTGTACTCACGCAGAAAGATATCTATACAGAAATGCCCGATACCGACGATATTTATTCTGTCGGCACACTTGTAAAGATAAAGCAACATATCAAAAATAAAGGGCAGGTTAAAATTCTCATAAGCGGAATGAAACGCGTCAAAGCTGAAAGAATTGCCTACAACGGCAGCTTTTTCGAAGCTGACGCTTCTGTAATCGAAGACGGAGAAGGCAGCTTTATTTCTTCAAAGATTGAAGCGGCTACGAGAATGCTTATGTCCGTAATCGACGAATACACATCTTTGATGCCCCATGTGTCCGACGATGTATCCAAGGCGGTAAAATCTACAATCTCACTTGGCGAGCTCTGCGATTTTCTTGCTGATAATCTGCTCGTCGCGCCGGAGCAAAGACAAAGTGTTCTTTCGCAGATTGACAGCATTGACCGTTCCGAAAAGCTTTGCAAGGCTCTTAACCACGAGATTGAAATTTTGAAGCTCGAAATAGATTTGTCTTCCAAAGTAAGAAGTCAGTTAGACAAAAGTCAAAAGGAATACTATCTTCGCGAACAACTCAAGGTAATACAGAATGAACTCGGTGATGACTATGCGCCCGGCGAAGATGAAGAAACGGTAGAATATCTCAAAAAACTGAACGCCGGAAGCTATCCGGATAATATGAAGGAAAAGCTCACAAAAGAAATCTATAAGCTCGAAAAGTTTCCTTTTTCGTCGCCCGAATACAGTCTTTTGAAATCTTATATCGATTCGTGCTTGGAGCTTCCTTTCGGAAAATATACGGAAGATACCGTTGACCTTGCAAAAGCTCAGAAAATTCTTGACGACGAGCATTACGGTCTTGAACGCGTAAAGGAAAGAATTTGTGAATTTATAGCCGCAAAGAAATATAATCCCGAATATAAAGGTCAGATATTGTGTCTTGTCGGCCCTCCCGGCGTTGGTAAAACATCGGTTGCATCGTCGGTTGCAAAGGCTCTCGGAAGAACAATGGTGCGCATTTCTTTAGGCGGCATTCACGATGAAGCTGACATACGAGGACACAGAAAAACTTATATCGGCGCGATGCCCGGCAGAATTATAACCGCCATAAATCAGGCAAAGGTTATGAATCCGTTGATACTGTTTGATGAGATTGACAAGCTCGGCGGTGACGGATATCACGGCGACCCGTCTTCCGCTCTGCTCGAAGTTCTTGATGTTGAGCAGAACAAAGCGTTCAGAGACCATTTTATTGAATTTGATGTAAATCTTTCGGATTGTATGTTTATCTGCACGGCAAATACAAGCTCTACGATACCGAAGCCGCTTCTTGACAGAATGGAGATTGTTGAGCTTTGCTCGTACACGATGAATGAGAAAATACATATTGCAAAAAAGCACCTTCTCCCCCGTCAGCTCGGCGTTCACGGATTGAAAAAGAAGCAGGTTACGATAAGCGACAAAGCCATAATCAAGCTTATTGAGCAGTACACAAAAGAAGCAGGAGTAAGAAATCTTGAAAGAGAGCTTGCAAAGCTTTTAAGGAAATCCGTTAAGCGTATGCTTGAATGCGGCACATCATCGGTGAGCATAAACGAAAATAATCTCTCCGATTATGTGGGTATGCCAAAATATATACCCGAAAAGACTGCGGAAAATGATGAGGTCGGACTTGTAAACGGTCTTGCGTGGACTGAAGTCGGCGGTGAGCTTTTGAAGGTAGAAGCCGCAGTTATGCCCGGAACGGGAAAGCTTGAGCTTACGGGCAGTCTCGGCGATGTTATGAAAGAATCGGCTCATGCGGCGGTGAGCTACATACGCACAAGAGCAGACGAGCTCACGATTGACTCCGAATTTTATAAGAATAAAGATATACATTTGCATTTTCCCGACGGCGCAACGCCCAAGGATGGCCCGTCTGCGGGAATTGCAATTACAACCTGTCTTATATCGGCGCTTACCGGACGCTCCGTAAAGCATGATATTGCCATGACGGGAGAAGTTACGATTCGCGGAAAAGTTCTTCCGATAGGCGGATTAAAAGAAAAAACAATGGCGGCGGCTTCCCACAAAATGAAAACCGTACTAATTCCCGCCGACAATATTACCGATTTAGCAGATATAGACAAAGAAGTTAAATCTGTACTTAATTTTATTCCCGTTACAACAATGGACGAAGTTATTAAAGAAGTTTTTGCGGAATCTGTGCCCGCAAAGAAAAAGCAAAGCGTCAGAAATAAAGTAGCTTCGGTTAATAAATCAAGTTATTCCGCGAGGGTAAAATAATGGCGTTTCACAGCGGCGAACTGAAATATACAATAGGCAGACTTGACCAGATTCCGTACGACGGCAAGAAACAGATTGTTATGTGCGGCAGGTCAAATGTCGGAAAATCATCTCTAATAAATTCTTTGCTTGCAAGAAAAAAGCTTGCAAGAGTAAGCTCCGTGCCGGGAAAAACAATAACAATAAATATGTATATTGCCGATAATGAGTTTTATCTCACCGACCTTCCCGGGTACGGATTTGCAAAGCGACCGCTATGCGAAAAGCAAGAGTGGTCAAAGCTTGTCGACGGCTATTTCGGTCTTGTGTCACAGAAAAAAATAGGCGCCGCGGCTGTTATCCAGCTTATTGATATGAAGGTTGGACCTACGGCAGACGATGTTGATATGCTATCATATCTTAGGTATTGCGAAATTCCGTACTTTGTCGTTGCGACAAAATCCGATAAGCTCAATAAAACGGAGAGTATTGCCGCTATGGAAATAATAAGAGCTTGCGAATTTATCGGAAAAGAAATTACGGTTATACCGTTTTCCGCTTTGAAGAATCAAGGCATCGGCGAAGTTTGGACTGAAATTAACAAGTATTTGTGAGGTAATATGGATTATTTACAGCAACGCTTATTGAGCATACTATTTTATCTACCGGTTGTTTTTATAGCTCTTCCCTTTCATGAAGCGGCTCACGCATACGCGGCGCACCTTCTCGGAGACGATACGGCAAAATACAACGGCAGACTTACGCTCAATCCCTTAAAGCATCTTGATTTGCTCGGTGTTATATGCCTTATACTCGGTGGCTTCGGCTGGGCAAAGCCCGTTCCTGTCAATTATAACAATTTCAAAAACAGACGCGTCGGATTTGCGATTACGGCTCTTGCCGGACCGCTTTCCAATTTGCTTTTATCGGGATTTTCTTTTTTGATTCTTCTTGCTTTGAAATATATTGTCCCGTCGTTTATCGTATACTCTGCGACGACCGTAAATATATACGGCATAGTTTACACTTTGCTTATTGTATTCTGCACATCGAATATAATGCTTGCGATATTTAACCTCATTCCCCTGCCGCCGCTTGACGGCTCACGCATTTTTTCTCTTATATTTCCCGACAAAGTCAATTCGTGGCTTTTGAGAAATGAGAGGTATATTTCGTTTATATTCCTTGCGCTTATTATTTCCGGCGCTTTGGATTATCCCTTTGCTTTCATCAGTTCTGCAGTCGAAAACTTTTTAATCAATATTTGATTTGAGGTGTTCATTTGATTAAGCCTTCTTATAAGCTCGAAGTATTCGAGGGCCCGCTTGACCTGCTTCTTGCGCTATTAAAAAAGAATAAAATAGACATATATGATATTCCGATATCGCTCATTCTCGACCAATATCTCGAATATCTTGCGCAAGCAGAGGCTCTTTCTCTCGAAATATCGGGCGAGTTTATTGATATGGCAAGCCAGCTTATATACATCAAGAGCAAAATGCTTCTTCCCAAAGAACAGCTTGACGAGGATGACCCGAGAGCCGGGCTTGTAAATGCTCTTCTTTTGTATCAGCAAATAAAAGGCGCATCACAGATGCTTGCGAGCCAATATGCAACCTACGGCAACAGATTTACAAAGCCGCGTGACGAAATAAAGCCGGACAAAACGCAGACAGACAGCATTGAGGTATATCTGCTTATTGAAGCATTTAACGCCATGCTACTGCGCTCAAAGCGCAGACTGCCGCCCGATATTGAAAACTTCAGCGGTATTGTCGGCACTAAAATAGTTTCGGTATCTCAAAAAGTCATAACCGTTTTAAGAAAAGTAATAAAGCAGAAAACCGTCAGATTCATCGACGCTTTTGAAAATATCGAAAGCAGAAACGAAATGGTTGCGACTTTCCTTGCAATACTCGAGCTTACCAAAACAAACAGAATAACCGTCAGTGGAAACGGAGAAAACTGCATAATTTCACTTACCGTAAATGCTGAAGAAACGGAGAAAAACAATGGATAACGAAATAAATACAGATGAGCTTTGCGAAAATTCTCCCGAAATTACGGGCGGCAACGAAGAAGTACAGATAATGTCGATAGATGATATCTATTCAAGCATTGAGGCTATTCTTTTTGCTTCGGGCGAATCCGTAAGCTACGCAAAGCTTTCGGCGGTTCTCGAAGTTCCGATGTGGCAGCTTTTGAATATAATGAGAGATTTTAAGGAAAAATATAACGAATCTCACGGCGGCGTTCAGCTTATACTTCTCGAGCAAAGCGCTCAGCTTTGCACAAGAGCCGAATATGCCGACATAATAAAGAAAGCTCTGGCGGACAGAAATAAAGGTCAGCTTTCAAAGGCGGCGTTTGAGGTGCTTTCCATAATTGCCTACAAGCAACCCGCCACAAAAGCATACATAGAACAGGTACGCGGTGTTGAAAGCGGAAATACGGTCAATCTACTTTGCGAAAAGGGGCTTGTTGAATGCTGCGGACGGCTTGATGTTCCCGGCAGACCTTTTACATACCGAACTACCGATAACTTTTTAAGGTGCTTCGGGCTTTCTTCTACCGATGATTTACCGCCGATAGAAACATTTGCGGAGGACTTACCGGACGAAGATGACCTTACGGAGGACAGTCCGAAAATTCTCGATATTGACGAAGAAAACACTTCAGATAACGCGGAGGAAAAACAATGAGTCAGCTAAATGATGTAATCAAGTCTGCAGTTGAAAACTTAAAGAAAATCGTAGACGCAAACACTATTATCGGAAATCCGATATCGACCGGCAGTGGAACAACGATAATTCCGGTTTCAAAAGTAACGGTAGGCATCGCTTCGGGCGGAATTGACTATGCCGCCAAAAACAGCGCAAGTGCGCAAAACTTCGGCGGCGGCAACGGCGCAGGTGTCAGCGTCTCCCCCGTTGCTTTTATCGTAATTTCCGCAGACGGCAAAGCGGAGCTTTTGAATATGGCTCCGACTGCAACAGACTATTCAGACCCGATACAGACTATTGACAGAATAGTAACCAAAACTCCCGAGATTGTAGAAAAGCTCAAAGAGCTTTTCCCGCAAAAAAATGCTCATAAAGACAAAGATTCTTTTGATATAGGCGAATAATATCATTCTGCGACAATTCTTTTCATATATTTAAGAGATATTATTATTTTCGGAGAATACTTGTGAAAAGAATTGCTGTTGCCATTATTTGTGTTTTACTGTTTATCCCGACTTTTACCGTAAACGCCGACAGCGGAAAAGCGGAAATCGTAATGATTTCCGATACTGCGGAAATTGCATATAGCTTGAACTGTCACGAGAGATTGCCTATTGCAAGCACTACAAAAATTGTTACCGCAATAGTTGTTCTTGAAAATGTGTCGGATATAAGCACGGTAATATCCGTTCCGGCGCAAGCCTGCAATATCGAAGGCTCATCTGTCTATTTATATCCGGGAGAAAGAATCAGCATTGAAGCGCTCTTGTACGGACTAATGCTCAATTCCGGAAACGATGCGGCAACAGCTCTTGCGATAACGGTCGGCGGCAGTGTGGAAAATTTTGCAGATATGATGAACGAGTTTGCCGCAAGTCTCGGACTGAAGGATACTCACTTTGTTAATCCGCACGGTCTTGAGAACGACGAGCATTATTCATCGGCTTACGATATGGCTATGATAATGCGCTATGCCATACAGAACGATGATTTTGTTAAAATTTCTTCGGCAAAGTCAATCAGCTTCAGAAAACAAAACGGTCAAACGCGTTATTTTTCAAATCACAACAGACTGTTGCGTGAATACAAATACGCCGTTTGCGGCAAAACAGGTTTTATTCAGGCTTCCGGAAGATGTCTTGTCAGCTGTGCAAAAAAAGACGGCGTAACGGTAATTTGCGTCACTCTTTCGTGTTACGGTGATTTTGAAAGGCATATAGCGCTTTGCAACGAGGTATTTTCTAAATATCGTTTATACGATGTCGAGGAACATCTTGAAATGAAGTTCGATGCGGTTGGCGCACAGAATGATATTTTCTTCGCTTCCGTTCAAGAAAGCGTGATGCTCCCCCTGCGTTCCGAAGAAGATATATCTTCGGTATCGGTAAAAGTCCTTGCACCGCATTTTATATACTCGCCCGTTAAGTTCGGCGACTCGGTCGGCACAGCTGTATATTACAAAGACGGAGTAGAATGTGCAAGGCGCGAAATAGTTGCGGTTAATTCCGCTCCGCTTATGCAAAAGAAAAGCTTAATACAAAAAATAATTGATTTCTTCGGGAGATTGTTCAAATAAATGGAAACTGAAAGAATACAAAAATTCATATCAGAGTGCGGTGTTATGAGCAGGCGTGCCGCCGAAAAAGCCATTGAAGACGGCAGAGTTACGGTAAACGGCGTTCCTGCAAAAATCGGACAGGCGGTATCTTCGTCAGATGTCGTAAAAGTTGACGGCGCAAAAATTAAGAAAGTCAGCGAATACATATATATTATGATGTATAAGCCGAAGGGCTATGTGACGACTCTTTCCGACGAAAAAGACAGAAAGTGCGTAGTCGATTTACTCGAAGGCCTCGGCGGAGAACGCGTTTATCCCATAGGCAGGCTCGATTACAATTCCGAGGGACTTCTTTTACTTACAAATGACGGTGAGCTTACAAACAAGCTTACTCATCCGTCAGGTCATGTTGACAAGGTTTATCATGTAACCGTAAAGGGCGAAGTATGCGCGGACAAGCTTGGTCTTTTGAGAAGCGAGCTTGTAATTGACGGATACAAAATAAAGCCCGTTAAAGTTGAAATTATAACATATAACGGCGAGAACACCGTGCTTCGTATGACATTATCCGAGGGAAGAAACAGACAGATTCGCAGAATGTGTGAGATAGCTGGATTGTTTGTTAAAAAGCTCAAAAGAGTATCTATCGGCGAAATAAATATCGGCACGCTTAAGACGGGAAAATGGCGAGAGCTTACGCCCGCTCAAATAAAATACTTAAAATCAATCTGACGGAGAGTTTATGAAAATACTCGGTATTGACTACGGTGACAAACGAATAGGCGTAGCTGTATCCGATGCTTCCGAATTCTTGGCATCGGGGCTTTATGACATAACCGCCACCGGACTTCATGATGCCGCGGCAAAAATAGTTGAATGCGCAAATAAAAACGGCGCGGGAAAAATTGTACTCGGTCTTCCCCTCAATATGAACGGTACAAAAGGCGACAGAGCGGAAAAAAGCGAGCTTATCAAAGCGTACATAGAAGAAATATCAGATATTCCCGTTGAGCTTTTTGACGAAAGAGTTACAACCATGCAAGCTCATACGATTATGAATATGACGGGTACTCACGGCAAAAAAAGAAAAGACAGAGTTGACATACTTTCGGCGGAGATAATATTGCAAAATTATCTTGATAAAAATCATTGATTTAATCGGAAATTCTTGTTATAATATTTACGGAAGATTCTATTTTGAAATAAATTAAAGGAGAATATTACTATGGGCAAGAAAATTACAGTAATGGGAAGCTTCGTCGTTGACCTTATGGGACGCGCTCCCCACATTCCCGCTCCGGCAGAAACAGTAAAAGGTACATTTTTCAAAATGGGCCCCGGAGGTAAGGGCTGCAACCAGGGCATCGCGGCTAAAAAAGCAGGCGGTGATGTCACCATGATTACCCGTGTCGGCAACGACAGCTTCAAGAGCCTTGCCGAAGGCGCATTCAAGGATGCAGGATTTGACCCCAAATACATATTTGTTGATAACGAAGGAAATTCAACAGCCTGCGCACCCATCACGGTTGACGAAACAACCGGTCAGAACGCCATCGCCGTTTATCTCGGCGCCTGCGACCACATGAAGAAAGAGGAAGTTGACAGTGTTGCCGACATTATCAGAGCTTCCGATATCTTCCTTATGCAGTTCGAGATAAATATGGATATGGTTCTTTACGCAAAGAATATTGCCGTCGAAGCCGGTGCAAAGGTTCTTATCAACCCCGCTCCCGCTCCTAACGAGCCTGTTCCCGAGGAAATTTACAAAGGTCTTTACTGCATAATGCCCAACGAGGTTGAAGCAGCGCAGATTTCTGGTATTCCCACCGATACAAACGAGGGAATTGAAAAGGCTGCTCAGTATTTCCACGACAAGGGCGTTGAGAATGTAATCATCACTCTCGGTACTCGCGGCTCTTATGTTTCCACTCCCGAGAAGAAGGCTTATGTGCCGATTATCAAGGTTAAAGCTGTTGATACAACCGGCGCCGGCGACTCTTTCTGCGGTGGTCTTGTAACTGCTCTCTCTGAGGGCAAAGACCTTGTTGAAGCCGCTAAATTCGGCGCTGTAACATCCGGTCTTAAGGTTACACGCATGGGCTCTTCAGTAGCTATGGCAACAAGAGAAGAAATTGACAAATATCTTGAAGAACATCCCTTCTGATAAGATAATACAGTCATAAAAATAAGCCTCCGATAATATTATCTAATGTATAATATTATCGGAGGCTTTTATGTACGATATAGAAAAACGCGTTTCGGATATTGCCGTTTATATTGCGGATAAAAAATGCACCGTAAGACAAGCGGCAGCATATTTCGGAATATCAAAATCAACGGTACATAAGGATATGAGTGAGCGGCTTGAAAGAATTGACAGGCGACTATTTGACCAAGTGGAACAAGTACTGCAATACAATAAAGAAGTGCGGCACATAAGAGGCGGCGAAGCAACAAAAAACAAATATATGATGGAAAAGCTCGCAAAATAGGAAAATCCCCGTGATATCACGGGGATTTAGTTATTTATCGTTCTTTCTGACTGAATTAAGCGGATTTGAGTTGACCGCGTTATACATTTTATCATCGCTTAAATGAGTATAAATCTGTGTAGTATTGAGCTGCTCGTGCCCGAGAATATCCTTTAAGACTCGCACATCGACTTTTCCGTGTTCGTACATAAGCGTAGCCGCCGTATGTCTTAACTTATGTGTTGAAAGTCCTCTGCCGCCAAGCTCGGCGTTTGAAAGCGCTTTCTTTACGATATTTTCTACCTGCCGTTTATTAATTCTGCGCTTCTGTGCGGAAATAAACAAGGCATTTTTATCAATTATATCGGGAATCGCCGACCTGAATTTTATATAATCCTTTAACGCCGCGTTGCAGGCATCGTTAAGATATATAAGCCTTTCTTTGCTTCCCTTACCTATTACATTGACAGAAACATAATCTCCGCTTCCGTTATCATCAAGTCTCAATGAAGACAAGTCAAGTCCCACAAGCTCCGAAAGACGCATCCCGCAGTTAAGAAACATTGTGAGAATTGCGTAGTCTCTTACCTTGAATTTGCCGTCAACGGAATCAAGCAGGGTGATACATTCGTTAAGCCTTAAATATTTAGGAAGTCCGCTTTTGTATTTAGGCGTATCAATGCCGACCGTCGGATTATCGTCAATATAGTGCTGCTTAATGCAAAGGTACTTATAAAGCTCTTTGATTGACGAAAGCTTGCGCGCAAGTGTTCGCTTTGAATTCTGTCTTTCTTCAAAGCAAAAGTTCATATAATTGTATATGTCGCTTCTTTTTATGGTTTTTACAAATTCGAGATTACAATCGGAAATAGGCAGATTGTTATATGCCTCTTTTTCCGAAAATCCGTTTCTTTTAGCCTTGACAAATTGAAAAAACAAATGTAAATCGTTATAATACTGGTCTATGCTGTTTTTTGAATTTCCGGCTATTACAAGCTTAAAGTTGAGAAATTCGTCAAGAAGCTCCGATGAATATTCGTATTTCATATCATTTACCCGCGGCGTCTTTTACGGCGCTGATGGCTTCGTAAAGTCCCTTTACGGGGATTATCTTTATACCGTAATCTTTTTTAGGGAGTTTTTCATAATTGCGAAGCGGTATCATAACTGACGAAAAGCCCTGACGAGCCGCTTCCGCAACACAAAGGTCGCAGAAATTAACGGGACGGCACTCCCCTGCAAGTCCGACTTCTCCGAATACGGCAAGGTCGTCGGGAATCGGTGTGTCTGATATTCCTGAATACAGAGAAAGCGCTATTGCAAGGTCGCTCGCAGGCTCATCTATGCGAATACCGCCGACAACATTCAAAAACGCGTCGCAGTTTGCGAATTTAAGTCCCATTCTCTTTTCGAGAACCGCTATAATGAGCGAAAGGCGGTTATAATCAACGCCGCTCGCCATGCGGCGCGGAGCCGCAAATACCGTCGGCGTTACAAGTGCCTGCACCTCGGCAAGAATCGGTCTTGAGCCTTCTACTATGCAGACAGTGCAGTTACCGGGAACGCCGATAGGTCTGCCTGCAAGAAGCATTTCCGACGGATTTATAACTTCCTTAAGTCCAGAATCCGTCATTTCAAAAACGCCGATTTCGTTAGTGGAGCCGTATCTGTTCTTTTCGGCTCTGATTATTCTGTTTTGATGTGAGCGTTCTCCCTCAAAATGTAGCACGGCATCAACCATGTGCTCTACAACTTTCGGGCCGGCGATACTGCCTTCTTTGTTGACATGACCTACTATAAGTATTGATGTGCCGGTCGCCTTGGCTTTGTTTATAAGCGCCATTGTGCATTCTTTTACCTGAGAAATACTTGACGGCGTGGAATTGACTCTTTCGTCATACATAGTCTGAATGGAGTCTACTATAACAACATCGGGCAAAAGAGTGTCTATCTGCAAAAGAACATCATAAATATTGGTCTCTGTAAGAATATACAGCTTGTCCGAGGATACTCCGAGTCGTTTTGCGCGGATTTTGAGCTGATTTACCGATTCTTCTCCCGATACATACAAAACCTTATATCCTTTTGCAATATCCGAGCAAATTTGCAAAAGAAGTGTTGACTTGCCGATGCCGGGCTCGCCGCTTATCAATACGACGGAGCCTTTTACAAGTCCGCCGCCGAGAACTCTGTCAAATTCGCCGCAACCTGTTCCGATACGCTCGTCGAAGCATTCGCTTATATCGGTTATCGGTCGGGCAATTTCACTTGGGCTGAGACTTCTTGCGGAAATTCCTTTTTTGGATGCAGTATCATCCTGTTCGATTTTTTGCTCAAACATAGTATTCCAGCTTCCGCAGGCGGGGCATTTTCCCGACCACTTAACGCTTTCGTTGCCGCAATCGCTGCAAACAAATACAGTTTTAAGATTACTTTTTGCCATATTATCCTTTTCCTCTGTTTTCCGCGTATTCGCAAATGCCCGAAGCAATATACAGTGCAAGTATATTCTGATACTCGGGATTGTTCAAATTTGATTCATCGTTTTTGTTTGTCAAAAATCCGCATTCGATAAGCACCGACGGTATTTCGAGGTTTTTGAGAACATAGATATTGGTGCCCGCCATTTTATTTTCTCTTGTATTGTCAGGCTGAAGAAGCGAAATTTTGCTTTTTATTATATCAGATAAAATTTTGCTTTCGTCAGAGTTCGGCGAATAGAATATCTGTGCGCCCTTGCAGGTCGGCGACGGAAAAGTATTCATGTGAATACTTACAAATATCGCGTCGGGATAAGAATTTGCAAATTCGACTCTCCCCTGCAAATCACCCTGCTTGCGTGAAAGCTCTTTATTCTCCGCGGTAAGCTCCGTATCGGCAGTTCGTGTCATTACGCAATTATATCCGCTTAAAGACAGATATTTATATATTTTTTCCGATATTTCAAGGCAAAGAGCGCTTTCTTTCTTGCCGTAAACTCCGTCTGCTCCGGAATCCTTACCGCCGTGTCCGGGGTCAATGATAATCGTTTGACCTACGCATTCGGACACATCAATAAAGCGTGTTGTAAATATTCCGAATTTAAGACTTAAAATAAGCAGAAGCAAAAATACTGCCAAAAGAATAAGTGCGAATAAAGTTAATTTAATCGGATATGTCTTGAGATACTTTTCATCGGATACAGTCACATTAATCACCCCGAAAAAATATATTCGGGGGCAGACTGTAAAATTACTATTCGTCTAAAGTCGGGTTGTCTTCGTTGGGATTTGCGTTAATTTCTTTTGTGTCGAGCTTGAATATTTTTGAAATGAAAATGCCTTTGTATCCGAACAAATACGCGATACCGCCGACAGCAATCTGAGGCAAGCAGGATACAAGATACCATATTGCATTGAATGTTACATCAAGGTCGGCAGCTGATTGAATATGGATAAAGTTGAGAGGGCAATACATAAAGTTGCCGAGATACAGTGCTATAAATGAGCCGGGGACAAGCAGATAAAGAATAATAAACACAAGATTTATCACCTGCGACATAGCACAATATACAAATCCGTCTACGGCTTTCGGAGGATTTACGGGATTGTTGCGTCCGACATAGTCTTTGGCGCCGAGGTCGTGCGCGGTAAAATAGACTAAAACAAAATATAAGAGTATTGAGAAAACCGATGTAAATATTCTGTATAACGGTCTGTTGAATACAGGTGTTGTTATCATAAGTGCGAATATAGACATCGCGACCTGATAGCCGAATATTCTTAATGCAAAGCCTATTTTCTTTTTCATTTTGTCAAGCATAAGACACCTCAAAAATTACAGTTAATTGAAAATTCTTTTCCGTTAAGATACGACAAAAGCGGAAATTCTCCCGAAAGTGAAAACCTGAGCTTATACGCGCAAAGCGCCTGAAAACGGTAGCCGTTCTTTTTATCGTCACCGTAGGATTTACCGTATTTGCCGTCACCGACAATGCTGTGACCTATATGAGCAAGCTGAGCCCTTATCTGGTGTGTTCTGCCGGTGTGCAACAGCACTTCAAGCAACGATACATCGCTTCCGTCGGGCAATTTTTTTGTATTTATCAATTTATAATCGAGAATCGCGGTTTTGGCATCCGGAACAGGTTTGTCAAACACCGTGACTTCATTCTTCGCCGAATCCTTTAATAAAAAATTTTTAAGTGTATCGACTTTCTTCTGCATAACGCCGTGCACTAAGCACAGATATCGCTTTTCAATCTGCCGCTCTTTAATGATAAGATTCATTTCTCTAAGGCTTTCGGCATTCTTTGCGCCTATAACTATCCCGCAGGTATTGCGGTCAATGCGGTTGCACAAGGACGGAACAAAGCTTTGCTCATTCTCGCAGATATACTCGCCTTTTTTCTTAAGATAGGCAATCATTATATCAACAAGCGTACCGTCTTTTTGTTTTTCGTCGGGATGAACGCTTATTCCCGCTTCTTTGTTGAGCAAAATTATATTGTCATCCTCATATACTATATCGGGAGCGGGAAGATTTACGCTTTTATTCGGCGTTTCGGTTGAATCGTTGAAGAACTCATCGCTGATATAAAGCGTTATGACATCCCCGCAGTTTAACATTGTAGCGCCGTCCGTTATATGTTTTGCGTTAATTCTGATGCACTTCTTGCGCAAATATTTATAAAGGAGAGCATTCGGAAGACTCGGCATGAGCTTATGCAGAAATTTATCGAGCCTTTGGTTTGAATCGTTTTTATTCACCTTAATTTCTCTCAAGCGCATCTCCCCTTTCTTATGTAAATTATATCATTATTTTTTTGAATATACAATATATTTAGCGAAAATTGAAAATTTGCCGCATTTTGGGTATTGACATTTCGGCGCTAATTTTATATAATCGGTCGAATTAAAAAAAGGACGAGCTATGAAATATTTATCTCTTATGCTCGGCGATATGCCGACAAATTCTTATATTATATATAACGAAAATACGGGAAGCGCGGCAATTTTTGACCCTGCGGCAGATTGTCCCAAAATATTGAGAATTCTTACTAAAAATTCTCTTTCGCTCAAATATATTTTTCTCACGCACGGTCACGCCGACCACATCGGCGCATTGAATGAGCTTCGCGAAAGCACGGGTGCAAAGCTTGTTATGCCGCTTGATGACATACTTTTACTGCAAAACTGCTACAACAACTGTTCTTATCCGATATTCGGAGAAAGCTACACCGTTGATTTTCCGCCTGACATAATATTAAACGACGGCGATATCTTTATGTTTGAAGATATCGCAATAGCCTGTATGCTCACGCCCGGGCACACAATCGGCAGTTGTGTTTATCTTATAGACGATATAATGATATCCGGCGACACTGTTTTCAAAGGCGGCATAGGCAGAACCGATTTATACAGCGGCTCATATCCGATGATGAAAGCATCGCTTAATAGGCTCTATGCCGTAAAATTCAACTATACAGTTCTTCCCGGACACGGATACGCAACAACTCTTAATGAAGAAAAGCAATATAGTATTTGACAAAACAAAATTTTTGCGATATAATACAAACGAAGTACAAAGAAAGCGAGGTATTTGACTTATGAGATATTACAGAATAGCTATATACGAAAATAAGACCTCGGTTTTCTTGTTAAGGTAGTTTATTATTACCGAGCCTTACAGCCGCGGCTTATTTGCCGCGGCTTTTTCATTATTATAATTACGGGAGAATAAAAATGGACGAAATAAGAGCAAGGATAATTTCACAGGAAAAAGGAATATATAAAATAAGCGACGGTGTCACCGAAAAGCTTGCATCGGTATCGGGTAAATTCAGATTCGGAGCAAAAACCGTATCGGACTACCCTGCCGTCGGCGATTATGTTATTGCAAAATGGCCCAAAGATGACGGTAACGCAATAATCGAAAGTCTGTTTCCGAGAAAAAGCGTGTTTATAAGAAAAGCGGCAGGCCCCGGAAAGCAAGAGCAAATTGTTGCCGCCAACATAGATACGATTTTTATCTGTATGTCATTGAATAACAACTACAACATAAGGCGCCTTGAAAGATATCTTTCAATAGCATACGACAGCGGTGCGGATTCTGTTATAGTTCTGACAAAAGCTGATTTATGTGAAAATATCAACGAAAAGATTAGCGAAGTCGAGAGCGTGGCAAACGGTATAAGCGTTATTGCAATATCATCTGTGAATAACGATTATGATAAGGTGCTTGAATATATCATCTCCGGAAAAACCGTTGCTTTTCTCGGCTCTTCCGGCGTCGGTAAATCGACGCTGATAAATAAGCTCAGCGGCAAAGAGCTTCTTGCAACGGGCGAAATCGGAAACGATGACAAAGGAAAGCACACAACCACGCATAGAGAACTTATAGCTCTTGAAAACGGTGCTTTTGTAATAGATACGCCCGGAATGCGCGAGCTCGGTATGTGGGACAATGCCGATGGCATAGAAAAAACATTTGCTGACATCGACATACTTTCAAAGAAATGCAAATTTTCGGATTGTTCGCATATCTCGGAGCCGGGATGTGCAATTCAAAATGCAATAGCGGACGGTACTCTTGACAAAGACAGGTGGGAAGCATATCTTAAGCTGAAAATAGAAAATGCCGTTGCCGCAGACGGAAGTCAATATCTTATATCAAAGCGAGCAAAGTTCAAGGAAATTGCAAAAAAGAATAAAGCCTCAAAGAAAAATCATTTTGGCAAATGAACATAAAAACGGGAAAGCAAGCGCTTTCCCGTTTTAATCTATTGTTTTGTTATTTTTTGAGCTTGAGCGCCTTGTGAACATTCTTTACGATATTTTCGGCGTCAAAGCCGTAAAGATGAAGCAGGTCTGCGGCTGCTCCGGACTTACCGTAGCAATCGTTTACACCGATTCTGACAACGGGCACGGGTATTCCCTCTTCGCAAACGGTTTCGGCAACAGCCGAGCCGAGTCCGCCTATAATGGAATGCTCTTCAGCCGTGACAATCACGCCCGTCTCTTTTGCGGCTTTTAATATAATATCTTTGTCGATTGGCTTAATTGTATGAATGTTGATAACTCTTGCGCCGATACCTTCAGCGGCGAGCATCTCCGACGCGGTAAGCGCTTCGCCCACCAAAAGTCCCGTTGCGACAATCGTAACATCGTTTCCGTCCTTGAGCTTTGTTCCCTTTCCGACCTCAAATTTATAATCGGGAGTATCGTTAATTACGGGAACGGCAAGGCGTCCGAGTCTCAAATATACGGGGCCGTCAATTTCAATGGCAGCTTTAACCGCAAGCCTTGTTTCTATAGCGTCGGAAGGGCAAATTACAGTCATTCCCGGAATAGTTCTCATAAGTGCTATATCTTCGTTGCACTGATGCGTTGCGCCGTCTTCTCCGACGCTGATTCCGGCATGAGATGCGCCAATCTTAAGATTTAAGTGTCCGTATCCTGCGGTATTTCTTATCTGCTCATAAGCTCGTCCTGCCGCAAACATCGCAAAAGAGCTTGCAAAAACAATCTTTCCGGTTGCAGCCATTCCGGATGCAACTGCCATCATATTTCCTTCAGCAATTCCGCAGTTTACAAATCTATCGGGAAATTTTTTCTTGAATATCTCTGTTTTGGTTGACTTTGAAAGGTCAGCATCCATAACGACTAAATTGTTATATATATCGCCGAACTCGGCAAGTGCTTCGCCGTATGCCTGTCTTGTAGCTATCTTTTCCATAACATCCTCCACAATTAAAGTGTAGCTTTAAGCTCGGCTACAGCCTGCTCGTAAAGCTCTTTCTTGGGCGCGTTGCCGTGCCATGAAGCTTGATTCTCCATAAACGATACGCCCTTGCCCTTGACGGTCTTTGCTATTATTGCAAGAGGCTTGCCGTTTGCGCCCATTTTAGAAAGCGCGGCTTCAATCTGGTCGAAATCGTTACCGTCTATTGTTACGGTATCCCAGCCGAATGCTTCAAATTTTTTGTCAAACGGTGTGGGATTCATTACTTCGGTGATATCACCGTCTATCTGCAAGCCGTTGAAATCAACGAAAATGCAGAGATTGTCGAGCTTATAGTGGCCTGCAAACATCGCGGCTTCCCAAACCTGACCTTCTTCGGCTTCTCCGTCACCTACTATTGCATAAACTTTATATTTGTCACCGGAAATCTTTGCCGCTTTCGCCATACCGCAAGCAGTTGAAAAGCCGAGTCCGAGCGAGCCTGTGCAGATATCGATTCCGGGAACTTTTTTCATATCGGGATGTCCCTGCAAAATACTGTCGGGCGTTCTCAAAGTTTTAAGCAAATCTTTTGAGAAAAATCCTTTTTCGGCAAGTGTTGCATATAATGCGGGAGCGGCGTGACCTTTTGAAAGAACAAATCTGTCGCGCTCGGGCATTTTGGGATTTTTGGGGTCAATATTCATGTGCGAAAAATACAGATAAGTCAATATATCCGTGCAAGAAAGCGAACCGCCCGGATGTCCGGAAGCGGCGCTGTAAATTCCTTCAAGTGCGCCGAGTCTGATGTGTGTTGCGAGAACCTGAAGTTCTCTCTTTTTCTGTTCATTCATCTTTAATCACTCCGTATCTATTTTCAATTTTTTTAAGCGTGTTTATAAAATAATCGGGAAGCTTACTTTCAAAATAAAGCTTTTCGCCGGTTATCGGATGTATAAATCCTATTGAATATGCATGCAGGCACTGACCTTGCAGCTCTTCAAATTCCTTCCTTGCGCCGCCGTACACATCGTCACCGAGAATCGGGTGTCCGATATGCGACAGATGAACTCTTATTTGATGAGTTCTTCCCGTTTCGAGCTTAAAGCGCATAAATGAGTATTTACCGTATGACTGCAATACCTCATAATGTGTTACGGCATTTTTGGAATTCTGCTCCGTCACTGCCATTTTCTTTCTGTCTCTCGTGCTTCTGCCTATCGGTGCATTTATTGTGCCTGTTGCATCTTTGGGTGTTCCGACGACTATTCCGCGATATTCTCTTTCAAAGCTGTGAGATTCAATCTGCTTTGCAAGTTTTATATGAACATCATCGTTTTTTGCTACAATAAGAAGACCGCTCGTATTTTTATCTATTCTGTGAACTATGCCCGGACGAATTGTTCCTCCGACCGTGGAAAGTCCGTCAAGCTTATATAATAGAGCATTGACCATCGTGCCGCTTTTATTACCTGCCGCCGGATGCACTACCATCCCTTTCGGCTTATTTACAACGGCAAGATACTCGTCTTCGTATACAATTTCGATTTCAATATTCTCGGGCTCGGCGTCCGTAAGCTCAGGCTCCGGAGGTATATATGTAAATGTATCTCCGGAAGACAGCTTATAGTTTTTTTTAACAATTTTGCCATTAACGGTAAAATTGCCCGAGTCGATTATTTCTTGTGCCTTTGACCGTGTGATATTTGCATAAGCGGATAAAAAAATATCACAGCGGCTTGCGTCATATTCGATACAGACTGTTCCGCTGATGATATTTTTATTCATTTTTATCTGCCTTCTGCGTTTTTTTATCGCTGAATCCGTATATTAACATATAGAGTATGAACAATGCAGAGCCTACACATACAAAAACATCGGCTACATTGAACACGGGAAAATCAATGAATTCAAAATTAAACATATCGACAACAAAGCCGTTTCTGTTTCCGAATTTACTGCCTGTTCTGAAAAGTCTGTCAATCAAATTGCCGATACCGCCGCCTGCAATCATAACAAGAGAGATTCTGAGAAGCAAATTCTTCTCTTCCGAGATGACAAAATAAACGGTTATAACGACAACCATTACAAGTGAAATTGAGATAAATATCCAGGGCGCGTTTTTTAGCATACTCCATGCAGCACCGGTATTCTCTGTATAATTAAAGCCGAGAACGCCTTTAATAAAGCCGAGCTTACCATGATGTTTGTCGTAAAGTGTAGTATAAGCCCATTTCTTTACAAACGCATCTGCAAAAACTATTGCGGAGCTGCCCAAAACAATCAAAATTAAATTGATAAAATATTTTTTCAAACTTTTCAAGAGCTTTTACCCGATATCATCAGTAATAAACATCTGATTGAATGGATTTGAATAATCGGCATCTTCTGTTATGATACTGCTATTTTCCGCACTGCCCTCATTTTTTATCTCTACCTCTTCTATGCCGGCATTGAGAATCTGTGATATCTCTTTAATAAGAGAGCTGACATCGGTGCTGTCTTCATAGGGCTTTCCGTCTTCGCCGATATTTTCGAGTTCTGAGACAAGATGGGCTATGGTATCATCATCGGATTCAATATGTTTTTCCTCTGCCGAATCCGAAGCATTTTCTTCATATATCGTCTCAATTTCAATCGGAGTGTCTTCCGGTTCGGGCTCTGCCGTTTTATCGGTAGCAAGCATAAGTTCAAGCTCACGAATTCGAGCTTTCAGTTCTTTGCATTTCTTTTCGAGCTCGGCGCCTGCGTTATATGCTTCGGTATAATATTTGACAACATTGTCAATATAATCGTCTACCTGGTCGGGATTATATCCTCTGAAAGAAGTAGAAAATTCAATTTTACCGATTTCTGCAGGTTTAACCATTACTTCATCTCCTATATATAGATAAGAACATTTACCTTAAGCGACTCTTTTTTAGTTTGTCCGATAATCTCAGAAAAGTAAAATCTTCCCTTACCTGTTACGCTGATAAGATTTCCTTCGGTAACTTTTCTGTCACAGCGGTCGCAGTCAACATAGTCGACGCGAACACATCCGTTTTTGATAAGCTCGGATGCCTCGCTGCGAGACAAAGAATATGTTTCCGACAAAAGGCAATCAAGTCTCAATGATGGAACAATTATGACTTTTTCTTTGGTCTTCGGCAAAAAACGCTCAATCTCATCGCCAGAAACACTGTTCAAGACTGAATATTCCATTCTGCAATTTGAAACTTTGGGCATATTTGCAGTAATATAGTCAGCCATAGTTGACTGAACAAAAAGATACGCCTCGGATTCGTTTACAAGAATGTCGCCCGTAACGCTCCTGTCAATACCCAAAGACATAAGTGCTCCGAGATAATCTCTGTGAGTTAGGGATTTTCCGGCGGTATTTGTGCATTTGACAACGGAAATATCAAGAGCCGAATTAAATTCTTCATCTGTTTCAAAAGAATAAAAATCGGGACAAACGGCAACTTCTTTGCGCTCTGCGGCGCCGTATCCTCCCCATACGATTAAATTATAACCGTTTGGAACGGAATACCTTGAAAGCATAGCAATATCCGCCGGCGATATAAAAGAAATATGGACGGGAATATGCTTCTTTTGCGCCTGCTTGCACAAATCGTCAACTCGGGATATGAGAATGGGAGCTTCGCCTTTCATTCAGTTAATCAGAAAAGCTGACCGCTCTTTTCTTCGGTATCCTCCGCCATATCCTGAAGCTGTTCACCCGAGATATTGACATTGTTCGGAGTGATGATGAAGGTGCAATTTGATACTTTTTTGAGATTGCCGCCGATTGCATAAGCAACACCCGAGAGAAAGTCGAGCATTCTTCTTGCGGCTTCTTTATTTGTGTCCTCGAGATTGAGAACTACGGTTCTCTTTGAAAGAAGATGGTCGGCGATAGCCGTAACATTCTCAAAGCCTTCGGGGCGTACAACCTTAAGCTCGAGAGAAGAATTGTATGATACATTTCTCGGTGCGGCAACAGCAGGTCTTGCAGAGTCTGTATGCTGATGAGCCATCTGGGGCTCCTCGTCCTCTTCTTCCTCTTCGAACTCGTTCTCGTCCTCGTACATTTCGTCCGAATACTCCGACGGCGAGATGATTTCCTTAAATTTGGATAAAAAGCTCATTTTAGTTCCTCCGTATTTATATCTTTATTGTATTTTCTGTTTCCGAAGATTGCGGTACCGACTCTGACCATATTTGAACCGCATTTGGCGGCGATAATATAATCGGAGCTCATACCCATCGACAAAACTTCCATATCTATATTATCTATGTTTTTTGCTCGAATGTCAAGAAAAATATTATAAAGTTGTAAAAAGTATTTTTCTGTAACGGCGTTATCGTCGGTTTTCGGCACAACACCCATCAGACCTTTTACATGGATATTAGCGTAAGAGGCAATTTCGTTCAAAAATTCTTCGCACTTATCGGGCTCAATGCCGAATTTATTTTCTTCGCTTCCCATATTAAGCTGAACAAGCACATCGGTTACAATTCCAGCTTTTTTTGAAAGCTCGTCAATCTTTTCGGCAAGTCTTGCGGAATCGAGCGACTGAATCAAATCAACCTTGCCGATGATATATTTAACCTTATTTGTTTGAAGATGCCCGATGAGGTTAATTTTTATCTTCTCGCGCTCTTTAATTCCGTCGTACTTGGAAAGAAGCTCCTGCACTCTGTTTTCGCCTATTTGCGTTATACCGGCAGAGATTGCTTCGTTGATATCGTCAACGGGAAAATTTTTGGTTACGGCAACGAGTTCTGTATTTCTGCCGAATGCCGCAAGCTCTTTTTTAATTCTTTCGATATTCTCTCTGATATTGCTCATAATCAATCTATTATTCTGCCTTCGTAAATCTCTTTTCCCGAAATAATGAGTGACTCATTTATTCCGAGATATATATGCCCGCTTTCATCGGGCGTATCGTTTGAATGTATTGCGGAAATATAATAAATCCCCGTTGAGTGAATTATATCGATTTTTCTGAATTCTATTTTGTTTCCGACGATTACATATACGCCCGTTGTACCGTTTACGATTCTTACCGCTTCCGTCGGGACTCTGACGCCCTCTTTTGCGTTTGAAGAAAGATATACATTTTGCATTCTTCTGAAATTGAAGTCCTGCGCGGAATCGTATGTGACAAAAACGAGAACCGCTTTTTCAAATTTCGGCTGTTCTATTTTTCTGTATAAGGTTGCGTTTATCGGCTGTGACGAATTGAGCGGAAACACAACCGAATAGGTTTTATCCAAAACAAGTCCTGCGGCTATATCGGAGTTTACCTCACAGGTGAAGTACCACTTGTACGATGAGCAAAGCTTTCCGATAAACTTATCCTTATCTTCGGACTGTACCGGAGTTGATACGAGCTTTTCGTAGTCCTCAATAGTTATTGAATCAAGAAGCCGTGGCTTAAAAATATTCTCATATCCGTCGGTTGACTTGTAAAAATACCCGCTTGACGGTGCGGTTATCACTTTATCGGGCGATGCAGAGCCGCCTTCGAGTTTATTTATCTGAAGCGTCAAGTCCGTCATCATGCTTTCGTATCCGGTCATTTTTCCGACAGCCATAAGCCGTTTATTAAGCTGAATGACGGTATTGTTTCCCCTATTCTTCGCCTCAAGATAATTCCCGTCGGCAAGTCCGGAAATCATTGCAAAATAATTGTCCTTTGCAGCATTGTCAATCGCGCTGATATCGGTTTGCGACGCCGATGCGCCGATTGTACTCTTTCTGTACATTTCGAGCTTATTTCTGAGCGAATCCGCAAGTACGAAATCGGAAATATTTACATTGCGAGAATAGAGATTGCATATAGAATCGCCGGAGCCTACTCTTGCGCCGTTTGAAACAAGATATCTTACAGCGCCGCTGCCGTTCTTTTCTATCAGCTTCTCATCTCTGAAAATTACCGCCTGAACCTGTGTCGTACTGTTGAATCTGACATAGCTTGAAAGGTCGGTTTCGTATTTATTGACATTTGCTCTTACAAATTGAAATACGATATATGCCGAGACGCCGATAAACAACAGACCGATAAGTATGTTGCCGATTATCTTTTTTGCCTTTTTCGACATTACATCACCTGAATCCTTCTATAAGCTCTGCCGCTTTTTTTACGGCTGTTTTATAATCCGAAGACGCATCGGTATCAATATTTATCCAATGGATTGATTCGTTCTTTCGAAACCATGTAAGTTGTCTTTTTGCGTACCGTCTCGTATTCATTTTAAGTGTCTCTATCGCTTCGTCGAGAGTACAGTTTCCGTCGATATACGAAACAATCTCTTTATATCCTATCGCCTGATATGCGGTTTTTGATTGCCTCAGCCCGCGCGAAAGAAGCCTTTCAACCTCAAAAACAAGTCCGTTTTTTACGAGAACATCGACTCTTTCGTTGATGCGTCTGTATAAAAGCTCTCTGTCGCTGAAATTCAAGCCGATGACGAGAGCTTCGCAAAAGCTCGGCTTATTATGCGAAACATTATCGAGTTCGGTTTTTGTCTTGCCGGTAAGATAATAGCATTCGAGCGCACGCATTACTCTTTTTGTATCGTTAGGATGAAGCTTTGAAGCAGACTCCGAATCTATTTTGCACAGTTTTTCATACTGCGCCTGCGCTCCGTATTCCTCGAGCTCTGCTTTTAACTTTTCGCGGACGGAGGTATTCTCCTCGTGGTCTGCAAAAGCGGTATCGTTGATTAACGAATCAACATATAAACCGGTGCCGCCGACGACAATCGGGAGCTTTCCTCTTTTTGCAATATCGGTAATACATTTTTTTGCCGATAACTGATAGTCTGCCACGGAATAATCATCAGATATGTCGCACACATCAATCATATAATGCGGTATGCCGCATTTCTCTTCGTCGGTCGGCTTTGCGGTGCCGATATCCATACCCCTATATATCTGCATAGAATCCGCCGATACGATTTCCGCGTCGAAGATTTTGGCAAGCTCAATCGAAATGCCGGTTTTGCCTGACGCGGTCGGCCCGACAATAAAAACTGTTTTGATTTTATCCATCAGTGAATGAACATGGCGTCGCCGAAGCTGAAGAATCTGTATCTTTCGGCTACTGCGGTCTTATATGCGTCAAGAATGTAATCGTGACCGGCAAATGCGCTTACGAGCATAATTAGTGTGCTCTCCGGAAGGTGAAAATTCGTAACAAGCGCGTCCATTGCTTTGAACTTATAACCGGGATAAATAAAAATCGAAGTATTTCCGCTCTGCGCCCTGACTCTGCCGTTTTCGTCCGCAACCGATTCAAGTGTACGGCAGGAGGTTGTTCCTACGCATATTACGCGTGAATGCCTGTCCTTTGCGTCGTTTATTATCTTTGCAGTTTCTTCGGACATCTCATAATATTCGCTGTGCATTTTGTGTTCGAGTATATTTTCAGTTTTTACCGGTCTGAATGTGCCGAGTCCGACATGAAGAGTTACGGGGGCTACAATCACGCCCATTTGTCTAATCTTTTCAATAAGCTCTTTTGTAAAGTGAAAACCTGCCGTGGGAGCGGCGCTTGAGCCTATATTCTTGGCATAAACAGTCTGATATCTGTCTTTATCCGACAGCTTTTCCTTGATATACGGCGGAAGCGGCATAGTTCCGATTTTGTCCAATATCGCGTAAAAATCGCCCTCAAAGGTAAAGCTCATTATTCTGTTTCCGCCGTCGAGAATTTCCTTAACCGTTCCGACAAGCTCACCGTTTCCGAAAACAAATTCCGCTCCGATTTTTGCTCGCTTACCGGGGCGAACCATAACCTCAAAGTCGGTTGTATCTATTCTTTTCTGCAAAAGAATTTCAAGCGTCGCGCCGGTATCTTTTTTTATACCGTAAAGGCGCACGGGAAGCACCTTTGTTTCGTTTATTACAAGTACATCGCCCGGTACGAGATAGTCGCATATATCGTGAAATATTTTGTGTTCAACGGTATGCGTATTTCTGTCAAGTACCATAAGTCTCGAATTGTCCCTTTTTTCCAAAGGAGTCTGCGCTATCAGCTCTTCGGGAAGCTCATAATAATAATCGTGCAGGTTCATATATTCCATGTTAAGTCACCTTGTAGCAAAAACATAATATAAATAATAATCTGTAATGAATATCTTATCATATTGTATCACAGTTTAGGCAGCAATACAATATGGGAAACCGAGGTTTTTGTGATAAAATCATTATTTAACGGAGTGGGAACCGCTCTTGTGACGCCATTTTCGGACGGAAAAGTTGATTACGAATCATTTGAACGAAATGTGCGCTTTCAATGTGACAACGGAATTGATGCAATTATAGTATGCGGCACAACGGGAGAAGCTCCGACATTATCCGACGATGAGCACATCTGCATTATAAAAAGGGCAGTTAAAGCCGCCAAAGGAAATATGCAGGTGATTGCCGGCACAGGAAGCAACTGCACGGAGCACGCTGTATATATGTCAAAAGCCGCGTACGAAGCCGGCGCAGACGGAATACTATCCGTTACTCCATATTACAACAAGTGCAATAAAGAAGGAATGTATTTGCATTATAAAAGTATTGCTCAATCCGTTCCCATCCCGATAATTCTTTATAATGTCCCGTCGAGAACAGGCGTCGGTATTGATATTGATACATTGAAAAAGCTCAATGAAATCGAGAACATTGCCGCATTAAAAGAAGCCTCGGGCAATATTTCATTTGCGGCGGAAGCGGCATCTGTACTTAACAAAATGAAAATTTATTCCGGATGCGACGACTTAACCGTACCGATTTTATCTCTCGGAGGAAAAGGCGTAATATCCGTTCTGTCAAATATAATTCCCGCCGAAGTAAAAAAGATGACCGATTTGTTTTTCTCAAATAAAATTGTCGAAAGCTCCGCTCTGCAGTTAAAACTGATGCCGCTGACTAAAGCGTTGTTTTTACAGACAAACCCGATACCGGTCAAGTATGCTCTGTATAAGCTCGGAATGTGCAAAAATGAGCTTAGGCTTCCGCTTTCGCCCATAAATACGGAAAATGCCGTTAAAATAGAAAAAGAGCTCAAAAACTTAAATCTCTTTTGAAAAAACTATTGCAAAAGAATATATATTGTGATAAAATATTGAATCGGAAAATAGAAAAAGAGAGGTAGTAAAAATGAGCATTTTACATGTAATTGACCACCCCCTCATTCAGCACAAGCTTACAATTATGAGACAGGTCGAAACAGGTTCAAAGGATTTTCGTCAGCTTCTTGAAGAAATATCTCTTTTAATGGGATACGAAGTATCAAGAGACCTTCCGCTTGAAGACATAGAAATTACAACTCCGCTTACCAAAACCATGGGTAAAGCCGTTTCCGGTAAAAAGGTTGCCATTGTTCCCATTCTTCGTGCCGGTCTCGGTATGGTAGACGGTTTGTTGAGCCTCATACCCGTTGCAAGAATCGGTCACATCGGTCTTTACAGAGACCATGAGACACATCTTCCCGTTGTTTACTACTGCAAGCTCCCCGCAGATGTTGCGAGCAGACTTGTTATTGTTTGCGACCCCATGCTTGCAACCGGCGGAAGCTCATGCGATGCGATTAAGTTGCTCAAAGAAAAGAATTGCACAAATATTAGACTTATGTGTCTTGTTGCCGCTCCAGAAGGTATAAAGAGAGTTCAGGCAGAGCATCCCGATGTTGACATCTATGTTGCGGCGGTTGATGACCATCTTAACGACCACGCATATATCGTACCCGGTCTCGGCGACGCCGGCGACAGAATATTCGGTACAAAATAACAATATGGCAAAGAGCCGTCCGAAAAGTACGGCTCTTTATTATTGAAATGCCTTGAATCTTTATAATATTTGTAGTAAAATATCTTTGATATAAGACTAATCAGAGGACTTTATGAAATTAACAGACTTTATTAAAGATTCTCCCACACCGTTCCACGCAATTAAAAATTGCAGTGCCGTTTTGGAACAAAACGGTGCGGTATGTTTATCTGAGGCGGATGAGTGGAAACTTGAACGGGGAAAGACATATTTTGTTACAAGAAATCTTTCTTCTATCATAGCGTTCAAAATACCGAAAACAGAGCTTTCCGGATTTAATATTGCAGCTTCACACTGTGACAGTCCGTGCTTTAAGCTTAAAGAAAATCCGGAGCTTGAAGAAGATTTCTATGTAAAGCTTTCGGTAGAAAAATACGGCGGAATGCTTTGTTCTGCATGGCTTGACAGACCTCTTTCCGTAGGCGGCAGAGTCATTGTCAAGGAAGATTCGGACACTCTTTGCTCAAAGCTTGTCCGAATTGATAATTGCGCGCTTATTCCCAACCTTGCGATTCACATGAACAGAAGCGCAAACGACGGAATGAAGTATAATCCTGCTGTCGATATGATTCCGATTACATCGGGATTCGAGAGCAGAAAGAGTCTTTACGAGCTTATTTCGGAAAAGCTCGGCGGAGCTGAAATCGTTTCGTCGGATTTGATACTCTATAATCCGGCAGAGCCTCTTGAATGGAATGATTTTATTTCTGCGCCGAGGCTCGACGACTTACAGTGTGTCTACTCTTCCCTTCTTGCTTTTATTAATGCCGAAAACAGCTCGTCGGCTGCTTCCGTATTTGCCGTTTTTGACAACGAAGAAGTAGGAAGTATGACAAAGCAGGGTGCTGATTCGACATTCTTGTACGATGTTATTGAAAGAATTGAAGACTCGCTTTCGCGCAGTGTATCTGACAGAAAACGAGACATAAGCAACAGCTTTATGCTCTCATGCGATAACGCTCACGCCGTTCACCCCAACTACCCCGATATATGCGACAAAAATCACGAAGTATATATGAACAAAGGCATCGTAATTAAATATAATGCCAATCAAAAATATACTTCCGATGCCGTATCTGCGGGTATATTCAAAATGATTTGCAATAAAGCCGGCGTGCCGTATCAAATCTATGCAAACAGAGCGGATATGCCGGGCGGAAGCACTCTCGGCAACATATCAAATTCGCATATTTCGCTTAATACGGTCGATATCGGGCTTGCACAGCTTGCCATGCACTCAAGCTTCGAAACCGCCGGAATCAAAGACACGGATTATATGATTAAAGCAATCAAATGCTTCTATCAGATATCGCTGAAAACAAATTCAAATGAAAAAATTATTATAAACGGAGGAATATAAAATGAATAAATCTGTATTTATCACGGGCGGAGCAACAGGAACCGGCTACGGAATTGCCGAAAAGTTCGCAAAAGAAGGATTTGATGTTTTTGTAACAAGCAGAGACGAAGAAAAAGCCGCTGCTGCCGCAAAGAAAATCAACGAAGATTACGGCGTATTTGCCAAAGGATATGCTCTCGACATACTTGACGAGCAGAGAGTAATCGACATCTTCAACGACATTGATTCCTGCGGAAAGTTCGTTGCAACCGTTGTTCTTAACTCTGCAGATATGGGCTTCGGCGCTGACCCTGCAAAGGGAATGGACTTCTTTACGATGGATGTAAACGATTTCAGACGCGTATTCGATACAAACCTCGTATGGAACTTCACAATCGTAAGACAAGCTGCTATCAGAATGAAAGAAAACGGCGGCGGCGCGGTAGTATTCTTAAGCTCGAATACCGCTTACAGAGCTATTCCCAACAGAGCTGCTTATTCTTCATCAAAGGGCGGAATTATCGCTCTTACAAAGGCTCTTGCCGTTGACCTCGGTGTATACGGAATCAGATGCAATGTTGTTCTTCCCGGCACTATCAAAACAAAGAGATGGGTACAGATGGGCAACAAGCAGATTGTAAACGGCAGTCTCACTCCGATTGGTGATATTTCCGATTTTGAAGATATCGCAAACGCTGTATACTTCTTGGGCTCCGATGATGCTAAGAATATCACGGGTGCCGAGCTCCTCGTTGACGGCGGTATGAGCTGCCAGCTTTATCCCCAGCTTCTTAACAGACTCAAAAGAGAAGCCATTGAGCGCGGAGAAACATTTTGACCATAAATAAAAATATTCGGCAAATAGTATTGCCTCTTATTGCCGCAATAATTTGGGGTTGCGCATTTGTGTTTCAAAAAGAAGCTACAAATGCGCACATTCCCGCTTTTGCGTATAATTCATTGAGAGCTCTTGTTGCCGCGGTTTTTCTTGCACCGATTGTAGTTCTGTTTAACAGAATTGAAACAAAAACCGAAAATCCGCCGAAGCCGAACATAAAGCTTCTCATTATAGGCGGAATCTGTTGCGGCATATTTCTTACTGCCGCAACAAATTTTCAACAGCTCGGAATTGAAGGGACAACCGCAGGAAAATCAAGCTTTATCACTGCCCTGTATATTGTGCTTGTTCCGATAGTCGGCATTTTCTTTAAGAAAAAAGCGCCGTTTACAGTATGGATTAGCGTAATTATCGCACTTGTAGGATTGTATTTTCTCTGCATCAATGTAAACTTCAAAGATACAGGCGGAGGAATTTCCGGATTTTTCAAAGCGATAGCCGAAAGTATGAGCATAACAAAATACGAAATATACTTGATAATTTGCGCTGTTTTGTTTACTTTTCATATTCTCTCGGTATCGTATTTTTCGCCGAAAGTCAATCCGATTGCACTCTCCTGCATTCAATTTCTTGTAGTCGGCATTGTATCCGGAATTATTTCACTTTGCACCGAAGCGGTTGACTTTGCACAGATTAAAAATTGCATTAGCTCGATTCTGTATGTAGGAATACTCTCAAGCGGTGTAGCTTATACTCTACAGATAATTGCCGAGAAAGGCACTAATCCAACCATTGTATCGCTCTTACTCAGCCTTGAATCTGTATTCGGAGTGTTGTCAGGCGCAATAGTTTTACAAGAGAAACTGTTGACAAGAGAATATATCGGATGCGCGCTTATGCTATTTGCAGTAGTTCTTGCGCAAATTGAACCTAAAACGAAAAAAGCATAAAAAAATTGCTTCCTTTCAAACGAAAGGAAGCATTTTTTATTACTTAAATTTGCGAAGCGGTAGTTTTGGTAACTACATCGTGTGCTCCGCCCTCAACAATACTAACTGCCGAAACAAGTGTGAGTTTGGCTTTGTTTTGAAGCTCCGGAATTGACAAAGCTCCACAGTTACACATTGTTGACTTAATCTTAACAAGCGTGCGTTCAACATTATATGAAAGACTGCCGGCATAAGGAACATAGGAATCTACGCCTTCCACAAACGAAAGCTTACTGCTGCCGCCGAGGTCGTATCTCTGCCAGTTGCGAGCTCTGTTGGAGCCTTCGCCCCAATACTCTTTCATAAGTGTTCCGTTTACATTTATCTTTGCGGTGGGGCTTTCGTCAAATCTTGCAAAGTATCTGCCAAGCATTACAAAGTCCGCGCCCATCGCAAGCGCAAGCGTAATGTGATGGTCATACACGATGCCGCCGTCGGAGCATACGGGAATATAAACTCCGGTTTCCTTGAAGTATTCGTCTCTCGCTTTGCAGACATCTATAACCGCGGAAGCCTGTCCCCTGCCTATTCCTTTTGCTTCTCTTGTAATGCAGATTGAACCGCCGCCAATACCGACTTTGATAAAGTCAGCGCCGCAATCGGCAAGATATCTGAAGCCTTCCGCATCAACAACATTTCCTGCACCGACTTTAACACTGTCGCCGTACTTTGCTCTTATGAAGTCAATCGTGCGCTTCTGCCACTCAGTAAAGCCGTCGGATGAGTCCATACACAAAACATCTGCGCCTGCCTCTACAAGAGCGGGAACTCTTTGCTCAAAGTCTCTTGTATTTATACCTGCACCCACCATATATCTCTTCTGGCCGTCGAGAAGCTCGTATGGGTTATTTTTGTGCTGGTCATAGTCCTTGCGGAATACAAAATACTTCATATTTCCGTTTGCGTCTACAATCGGAAGAGAATTTAATTTGTGGTCCCAGATAATATCGTTAGCTGTTTTCAGCGTAGTTCCTTCGGGAGCTGTTACAAGCTTTTCAAGCGGAGTCATAAACTCACTTACTTTTGTATCGGGAGACATTCTGCTGATTCTGTAATCACGGCTTGTGACAATACCGAGAAGCTTACCGTCGGGCTGACCGTTATCGGTAACGGCAACGGTGGAATGACCTTTTTCTTCTTTAAGCTTTAATATGTCAGCGAGAGTCTGGTCGGGTTTGATATTGGAATCGCTCTTGACAAATCCTGCTTTATATCCTTTAACTCTTGCAACCATTGCGGCTTCACTTTCAATCGACTGTGCGCCGTAAATGAATGAGATACCGCCCTCTTTTGCGAGAGCAACGGCAAGCTTATCGTCAGAGACGGACTGCATTATCGCAGAAGTCATGGGGATATTAAGTGAAATTGCGGGCTCTTCGCCTTTTTTGAATTTGACAAGAGGCGTCCTCAGCGTAACATTGGACGGTATGCAGTCGCAGGACGAATATCCGGGTATAAGAAGATATTCGTTAAATGTATGAGAAAGTTCATTGTAAAAAATAGCCATTTCAGTCTCCCGTTTATATGTATTTTCGCTATTCTATCACAGAAGAATACAAAAGTCAATAAATATATAATTATTTATCTGTCTTCTCTGAAATAAGGAAGTCCGAGAGCAGCCGGAGGCTGATTTTCTCTTCTCTTTCTGATACTCGATACAATAAGAACGACAATAGTGATTAAATAAGGTATTGACTCAAGCAACGAGCTTTGAGCAGAAGTAAGTCTTACACCGAAAACGCCGATGTAGTTATAAAGCCAGTAGAAAATGCCGAATACAAGTGCGCCCCACAGAAGATTGAGAGGTCTCCAAACGGCAAATATGACAAGTGCAACGGCAAGCCAGCCGAGAGCCTGCAGTTCGGAAGCCGCACCGGTTGACCATCCGCCATAGTTGTAGTCGAGTATGTAGTATGCACCGCCAAGTCCGGATATTCCGGCTCCAACCATTGTTGCAATATACTTATACTTTGTAACATTGATGCCTGCGGCATCGGCAGTCGCGGGATTCTCGCCCACGGCTCTTAAGTTGAGTCCTACTCTCGTTTTCTTTAATACGATTGCTGATATTATAACAACTACTATTGAAAGATACATCATAAAACCGTGTCCGAAAACTTCGGTTTTGATTATCTTTGCAAGTGCACTGTCACCTAAATCAATATTGATTGTTTTTGAGAATATACTGTTTGCAAATGATGCTTTAACTGTTGTTGTTCCCTTGGGAATTACAAACATTCCGAGAGATTTTGCAAGTCCTGTTCCGAATATTGTCATCGCAAGACCGGTAACATTCTGATTTGCTTTAAGAGTTGTTGTTAAAAAGCAGAACAGAGCACCGGCAAGTGCGGCTGCCAAAAAAGAAGAAGCAATCGTAATTATTATTGTAACAAACCATAGAGGCGACTGTGTATTGAGCTCATACAAATATGCGCCGCAGAATCCGGCAACACCGCCGATACACATTACACCTGGAGTACCGAGGTTCATATTGCCCGATTTTTCCGTTATCGTTTCTCCGAGCGCGCCGTATATAATAACAGCGCCGAAAACAATTGCTCTTGTTATCCACGAAAGTATTGTATCAAGCATCAGTTATTCGCCCCTTTCTCGACAATATTCTTTGCAGCTTTCTTTTTGCCTTCAATGATAATCTTGTAATTATTGAAGAAGGCGCCGCCGATTATGCAGAAAAGAACTATTCCGATAAGAACGCTTCCGCCGCCAGAAGAGAAAGCAGTAAACTGGTCGCCGATAGCGCTTGTACCTTTCTCGAGGAAGATAATCAAAACAGATATCAAAATCATACCGATTGTATTGAAGTTGGCAAGCCATGCTACGATTATGGCAGTAAATCCGTAACCGCTTGTAACTGCGTGAATTGCCTCGGCTGACGAAGCGATGTTATGGTTATGAGCCGCAACGGTAAGACCGCCGCAAAGTCCGCATATAGCGCCCGATATAGCCATAGTGCGGATAATGACTTTCTTTACATTGATGCCGGCATATCTTGCTGTATTTACAGAATCGCCGACTACCGCTATTTCGTATCCATGCTTTGTCTTCTTGAGATAGAAATACATCAAAATCGTAAGCGCTACGAAAATTACTATATTCCACGCAAAATCCTGTCCGAATAATGCAGGGAACCATGTCTTTGTATTAAAAGGAGGAAGTGATGATAATTTGCCCTTCCACGCGTTGTAGAAGTAATCCATTATCTTCATTGCAACATAGTTCATCATAAGGGTAAACAGTGTTTCGTTTGTTCCCCATTCTGCCTTGCAGAATGCGGGAATAATTCCCCAAATCGCTCCGGCAACAACACAAGAAACAACTACCAATACCAAAAGAAGAGGTCTGGGAAGGTTTACATAATCATGCATGAGGATTGCGGCAGCCATACCGCCCATTACCATCTGACCTTCGGCACCGATATTCCAAAATTTCATTTTGAACGCGGGAGTAAGTGCAACCGCGATGCACAAGAGCTTCGCGGACTGAATTCCGGTATCCCAAATCATTGTCTTCATACTGTCCGCGTTGCCGATTATTCCGAATGTACCCGTCCACATTATGTCTAAAGCCTGGAAGATTGAAACCTCACCTTTGCTGACAATCATAATGTAGATTCCGCAGATAACAGCGGCTGTAAGCAAAGAGCCCGCCTTTACCAAAAAGCTGTGGAGGCGCGAATGATTGTTATTTTTTACGATTCTCATTTGCTTTCCTCCTTTTTAAGATTTGTCATAAGAAGTCCGACTTCTTGTTTTGTTGTACTCTTGGCATCGACAATACCGTTGAGCTTTCCGCCGCAAAGAATTATAATCTTGTCGCACAAAGCAAGCAATACATCAAGGTCTTCACCGACAAATACAACGGCAACGCCTTTTTTCTTCTGCTCATTGAGAAGTCTGTAAATAGTATACGAGGTGTTGATGTCGAGTCCGCGAACGGCGTACGCAGTCATGAGAACCGTGGGCGATGCCGCGATTTCGCGTCCGACAAGAACCTTTTGAACATTACCTCCCGAAAGCGTTCTGACGGGAACATTGATATCGGGAGTTACGACTTCAAGCTCTTCTTTAATCTTAACGGCGAGGTCGTGCGGCTGTTTGGTTTCGGCAAAAATTGTATGATTGTTTTCGTAATAACGAAGCATCATATTCTCGGTCATACCCATTGAGCCGACAAGTCCCATGCCGAGTCTGTCTTCGGGAACGAACGAGAGGGCAACGCCGAGCTTTCTTATCTGCTTCGGAGATTTTCCGATAAGCTCGTGCGGCTTTGAATCGTCCGGTGAATAGAAGATGATGCTGCTTCCCGCTTCAGCCTTCTGAAGTCCGGCAACAGATTCAAGCAATTCTTTTTGTCCGCATCCGGAAATGCCGGCGATTCCGAGAATTTCGCCGCTATTTATGGTCACGGATATATCGTCAAGAACCTTGACGCCATCGGAATTGATGCAGCTGAGATTGTTTATCACAATTCTCGGCTTGGGGTCAACAGGTTCCGGTCTTTCAATATCAAGTTCAACTTTCTGCCCTACCATCATTTCGGTAAGAGAAAGCTCTGTTGCATCTTTGGTAAGTACTGTGCCGACATGCTCGCCCTTTCTCAATATGGCAACTCTGTCGGATATCGCGAGCACCTCATGCAACTTATGAGTTATGATTATAACTGACTTCCCGTCGTTTTTCATATTACGGATTACTTCGAAAAGCTTGTCCGTTTCCTGAGGAGTGAGCACGGCGGTAGGCTCATCAAGAATAAGAATATTTGCTCCTCTGTATAACACTTTAATAATTTCAAGAGTTTGTTTTTGCGATACGGTCATATTGTAAACCTTCTGCTGAGGGTCAAGCTGAAAACCGTATCTATCGCATATTTCTTTGATTTTCGCTGCAACTTTTTTTAGACTGTATTTACCCTTTTCTCCCGAAACAAGTGCAACATTCTCAACAGCCGTAAATATATCTACAAGCTTGAAATGCTGATGAATCATACCTATTCCGTAAGTAAAGGCGTCCTTCGGTGAGCCGATGGATACAGGTTGACCATTTACAAATATTTCTCCCGAATCCGGATAATAAATTCCGGAAAGCATATTCATCAGTGTTGTTTTTCCGCTTCCGTTTTCGCCGAGAAGAGCAAGGATTTCGCCTTCATAAACTTTAAGATTGGCATTCTTGTTGGCGGTAATTCTGCCGAATACCTTCTTAATATCCCGCATTTCAACGGCTATCTTCTTTTCATTTTCCTGCATAATCAGTCCTCCGAATAAATTACAATAAAGGGAAGCCGAAGACTTCCCTTTATTGTGTAGGTATTAATTTAGTCTTCGTAATCAGAAGCAATCTCTGTAATGCCGTCAATACGAATATCAAAGTAAGGAGCAGCACGGAGTGAAGACTCGTTGAAATATGTAATTCCGTTTTCTGTTGTAAGAGTTTCAGCACCGTTCATACCGTATGCGCCGGTGTAAGTTGTAAGAGTTTCGCCGCCAACTGTAAATTTGGATACATCAAATACTTTGAGTGAACCGTCCTTTATAGCTGCGATTGTTGCATCAACTGCCGCTTTGGTATCGGGTGCGCAGCTCTTGCCGAGGTCGGTTATGCATACAGCTTCATCGGCATAGCCCTTTGCCCAGTCGGTGGGAACTTCTTTGCCGTTTATGAGATTTGAGAAAAGCTCATAGTAATAAGCGCTCCAAATATTTCCTGCGGAAGTGAGTGCAACATCGGGAGCAACATCGGTCATGGATACATTGTAGCCAACCGAGTATGTAACAGGATGTGAACCGTTTGTGTGTGCCTTCTGAACAGCGGCAGGAGCACCGGTGGAGTCAGCGTGCTGACCGATGATTACGCAGCCCTGGCTCATAAGGAATTCTGCAACTGCAGCTTCTCTCTGTTCGCTGAACCAAGAGTTTGTGTACTTAACAATCATTGTGACATTGCTTACCTGGCTCTTAATGCCGAGATAGAATGCGGTATAACCGGAAACAACCTCTGCATAGTTGAAAGCTCCGACATAACCAATCTTAACATTTTCGCCGTCAAAGCACTCGGGGTGATTCTCTACAGAGAGCTCACCGGAGTCGAGAAGAGCCTTGAGCTTGAGTCCGGCAACAACACCGGATACATATCTGGATTCAAAAACTTTTGTGAAAGCATTCTTGTAGTTAGGAAGACCTGAAACTGCCGCAAGGTCGCCTGTCATAGCAACAAAAGTTACATTGGGGTTGTTTTTGATGATTTTGTCATCATCAAAGTTGAACTGATGACCGTAAGAGTTTGTGATAATAACATTGCATCCGCCGGCAATAAGCTGTTTTGCGTTAGTAGCAACTGAGGGGTCTTCACCGACCTTCTTTTTGTAGTTGAGAACAACAGTTTTGCCTTCAGCTTTGAGTTTCGCAATGGCATCTTCGATACCCTGCATATGAGCGAGTGAATAGCCTTCGGTTTCATCACCTACGAGAATTGCACCGACCTTGAGGTCAGCCTCTTCTTTGGAGCCGCATGATGCAAAGCAAGGAATCATGAGAAGCGCGAGAAGTACTGCAAGAATTCTTTTCATTGATTTTTCCTCCATAAAATATTTTCTACTTTATATATTACAGCCGAATGGCTTGTAACCTATTTTGTAAATTCGAGCTTGCCATCATCAGTCATTGACTTGATTTTTGCGAGTGATTCGATTCTCATACCGGCTGCTCTTAACATATTTCCGCCGCCCTGATACTCTTTTTCAACTGCTATTCCCGCTCCTACAAGAACGGCTCCCGATTGCTTTACTATATCGGAAAGCCCGACAAGAGCGTTGCCTTTAGCAAGAAAATCATCGATAATCAAAATTCTGTCGGCAGAACCGATATACTTTTTGGAAACGATTACTTTGTTGGTATTTCCGTGTGTGTACGAATAGATTTCCGATGAATAAAAATCATCACCTATATTGCTTGATTTGGATTTTTTTGCAAATACAACAGGACAGTTAAAATATGCAGCAGTGAGGCAGGCAATTCCGATACCGGATGCTTCAATGGTCAGTATCTTATTTACTCCCTCGTCCTTGTAAAGTCTGTAAAACTCTTCACATACCTTGCTGAGAAAAGGTACATCAATCTGATGATTGAGAAAATTATCTACTTTTAATATGTCACCCGGGAGTACCTGTGCGTCTTTTTTGATTCTTTCTTCAAGCAGTTCCATAATATACTCCAAAATAAAAATAAGGTGGGAAAATTCCCACCCGAAGCAAAACGGAAAAAAGACAAGGCAAATAAACCTTATCTTGTTTTGTTCGATAGTCCGAAAATTTAAGGTCATCGGGTAGAAACTTCAAATCCATATTATTTGATATATATCGACATGATTAAGTTGTCTGTGATTAAATTCTACAACATTTAGTATTGCTTGTCAATATCGAATCTATAAATATTTGTAAAATTCATTTGATATTTTTAGTGCAAATTGCTCAATAGTACAAACTTCGATTGACAATTATTCTTTTTTGTTATATAATCAGCATTACCGAAATTATAAGGAGGCTTTTTATATGGAAAAGAAAAATGATAATACAATATCGCTTAACCGAAAAGCTTTCCATGATTATTTCGTAGAAGAAACCTATGAAGCGGGAATCGAGCTTGTCGGAACAGAAGTAAAAAGCCTGCGGCAAGGTCAAGTGAACATAAAAGACAGCTATTGTACAATAGACGGCGGCGAGCTTTTTGTTCTCGGAATGCACATAAGTCCTTATGAAAAGGGCAATATTTTCAACAAAGACCCTTTGCGAAAAAGAAAACTGCTGATGCACAAAAAAGAAATTCTCAAGCTTTTTTCGCTTGTGCAGAAAAAAGGATATTCACTTGTGCCGATTTCGCTTTATTTCAAGAATTCTCATATCAAAATGTCGGTCGGTCTTTGCAGAGGTAAAAAGCTATACGACAAGAGAGATTATATGGCAAAGCGCGATTCTGAAAAAGATATAAGAAGAACAATGAAGAATTCATCGTCGATAAGATAGCGCGAGCTATATAATATATAAGGGGGCGTAAAGGTTTCGACGGGGATTGTGAAGTACGATAAGCGAGCAGCGTGGCGGAACGCTCAATAAAACGCAATTTTTATAAAATTAAACGCTAATACTAACAGAATCGCTGCCTAACTATTAGGCGGCCATCGGCCCGCAGAGCACTGCGGCTGCGGAATCCGGTGTCATTTAGCAGTGAACATGAGTTGTCCGAAGCTTTGAGGACTTCCACGAATTTATGAAGCTACTGCTTGCGGTTCTTGATATGCTGTGCCGCAAGTGGGAATTTATCGCATATCTGCGCTCGGAGAAAGTTGTATGGAACGGTTTTCGGACAGGGGTTCGATTCCCCTCGCCTCCACCATAACAAGCAGATACGAACTTTTTATGTATATAAGAATGTATTTGCTTTAATTATCGAGAGCCCGGAGCGTTAAAAAACTCCGGGATTTTCCCGTAATATCAAGCCTTTTCGGCTTTTTTGCGCCTTGCCTCATAGGCTGGGCGCATTTCTATTATCCGGCGTTTTTGGTGTTCAACGGTGTTTTGCTCTGTGATATATGAGCGAATACCAGGAGGGCTCAACTGCCCCGCCGTTCCACCCGTGGTGCCGCTGTTGCACCGCCACCTATTTTGAGGATATGGAGGGCATCGGTGAGCGTTATTCCAGGGATCCCGTAACCGGCAAACGCAAAATGGTGCCGAAAGACACCAAATATAACGATTGGGCAAAGCAATACATAAAAGACAGCCCTCCAAAGAGCCAACGGAGTAACGGTATATTTACTGATGTTAAGAATAAG
>JAZQOM010000057.1:0-3231 GCA_045627885.1 Eubacteriales bacterium | reverse complement strand
TTTTTCAATCTTTCAGCAGACTTTGTTTTTATATAATATGTTTTAAAAGTTCTTGCCAAACTTTCGTAAGAAAGTTTATGCTTCGTTTCAAGAAGCTGGCGAGGGTGTGGGGCGAGGAGCCCCATAAAATCGGTGCGGGGCAAGCAGCCCCGCATATTTATCATATCTTATTCTGTTCTGAGGGCGACGACGGGGTCTTTCTTTGCCGCGCTTCTTGACGGAATTATTCCCGAGAACAATGTCAGCAATACGCTTATTGCTATGAGAATAAGTGCCGCGGGGAACGGCAAGAAAGCATTTAGGTTATTGATTTTCGTTAAGCTATGCAAAATCATATTTATCGGCAGGCAGAGGAAATATGTGATGAGAACTCCGAGCGCGCCCGCGGCAAAACCGATAATGACCGTTTCCGCATTGAACATTCTCGAAACATTCTTTTTAGATGCGCCGATTGCACGCAAAATTCCGATTTCCTTTGTTCTTTCCTGTACCGATATGAGCGTTATAACTCCTATCATTATTGAAGATACAACAAGCGAAATTGCAACAAACGCTATAAGAACATAAGTTATAGCATCAATTATTATCGTTACGGAGGACATCATAATTCCGACATAATCGGTATATGCGATTTTTTCAAGCTCCGGTACATTGTCGTTGTAATCTTTGATTGCGTCTTCGATTATATCTTTGTTTTCAAAAGAAGAAGCGAAAAGATTTATAGTTGCGGGATTTTCTATATCCACATATCCGAGTTTGCGCATATTCATTTCGTAATCCGATGCGGAGAACACAAGCACTTCGTCATAGCAAACCGCAAGCCCGGCTTCATCAAAGGTTGCGAGCAACATATCGAGTGCCGCGGCTTTCTGCTCTGTCGGCATTGCTGCAAGTCCCGCCGCTACCTGCTCCGCGTATCCCGCTTTTGCCTGCTCTGCAACAAATCCGGCAAACATCGCGGTAATGTCTTCGTCTTTCATTGCGGCGAGATAATCTTTGATGTCTTTTTCCGCCATTCCCATCTGCTCGGACAACGCCGCCGTCATTGCGGCTTCGATATCCGCACGCGTAAGCGGTCCCATGGTCTGTTCTACGATTTTTGCGATTTCTTCTTCCGACGGAACACTCATTATCTTTACATATGCTTCGGCTTTACCCAAGGTGTCAAGCGTGCTTATGTATTTGTTAAATTCTGCCGCTTTTTCGGCATTTGAAAGTGCGCCGGCGGTATCTTTGAACGGAAGTCCCGTGAAAATATCGGTTGACTTGTTTTCAAGCTGTGCTTTTATCGCGCCCGATTCTTTGGATTTTTCTATTGCTTTTTCGGTGAGCTTGCTTGTATATCCGAGCGTTCCCGTAAGCATTGCCGATACGGCATCTTTATTCGGGCGGATTATTCCCGTAACCTTTAACACCATGGCGTTATCGTACAGATATTTAAGTCCCGCCGCGCTTTCGCGAAGGTCGGTGTAAAGTCCCGTCTTTTCATCGAGCGTATAGCAGTCCGCGTCAAGTATCACACGGAAATCCATATTGCAAATATCTTCATAAGTCCATTTGTCATCGGGAATTTCGAGCGGCGTTTTGTTTATTGCCGCTTTTGCAAGCGCATCAATATCGCTCTTGGATTTGAGTCCGAGTGCATAAAGCGTCATATCCGCGATTTCGTTGTTTTCGTCAACGACAACGACAATTTCGTTATAATCATTCGGCCATGTGCCGTAAATGAGGTCGTATTGATTTTCAAGTACGGGGTTTATCGGTTTTCCGTTATCTCCGGGGAGCATTTCCTGGAAAATTCTTGACGATGAACCCATTCCCGAAAATCCCGAAAGCGGTGAACTTGACGATGAAGACGAAGACGACTCCTTATCGCCGCCTATCATAGACGAAACATTCTGACCGATGTATTCCGCCATCAGCTCACGCAAGAGAAGCTGTGAGTCGGCTTTTATAATATTGCCGTCTACATTTTCCGTATACACCGACATATCAATATTGTAAGTATACTGTACGCCGTTTATTGCCTCGGCAAGCGCCGAATCCTCTTTGCCTCTCTCGGCTTCTATATATTTTTTGAACGCCTGAAGGTCGTTTTTCTTTGTTTCAAGAGAAGTGAGCGAGTTCATCATCTCGTATACCATTGCTTTTTGGTATACGGCATCTTTATCGTGCTCTTTGCCCGATTTTGCATTTCCGATAAAGGTTTCGATGAGCGTGCCTATCTCCATATGGTTTGATTCGAGCGTGAGCGGATAGGACGAAAGCGTATCCTCCTGCACCGCGTTGATATACGCCGTCATACCTTCGGATACCGAAAGTATCAATGCGATTCCTATTATTCCTATGCTTCCCGCAAACGCAGTAAGAAGTGTTCTGCCTTTTTTGGTAAACAGATTTTTGAGCGAAAGTCCAAACGATGTTCCGAGCGACATTGAGGATTTTTTCTCTTTGCCCTTCTTCTCTGTCGGCTTTTCTTTGATTTTGGCGGCTTCTTCCTCGGAGACGGGTGCGGTATCGCCGATAATGAGTCCGTCAAGCATACTGATAATTCGCGTGGAATAGGTTTTTGCGATATCGGGGTTATGCGTTACCATAATTACGAGGCGGTCTTTTGCCACTTCTTTGAGGATGTTCATAACCTGAATGCTCGTTTCGGTATCAAGCGCGCCGGTCGGCTCATCGGCAAGAATGATGTCGGGATTGTTTACAAGCGCTCTTGCGATTGCGACTCTCTGCATCTGTCCGCCCGACATTTCCGCGGGTTTCTTTTTTAATTGATTGCCGAGTCCCACATCTTCAAGTGCTTGTATCGCGCGTTTTCTTCTCTCGGATTTTGATACGCCCGACAAGCTGAGTGCAAGCTCTACATTTTGCAAAACCGACTGATGCGGAATAAGATTATAGCTTTGGAACACAAATCCTATTGAGTGATTTCTGTACGAGTCCCAATCTCTGTCGTGAAAATCTTTGGTGGATTTTCCGTTTATTATGAGGTCGCCTTCGGTATATCCGTCAAGTCCGCCTATGATATTTAAGAGTGTGGTTTTACCGCAGCCCGAAGGACCGAGGATAGACACAAATTCGCTCTCTCTGAATTTGAGATTTATCCCTTTGAGCGCGTGAACGGTATCGCCGCCGGCAGGATAATCTTTTTTGATATCTATAAGTTCAAGCATTTACTTTTTCTCCTTTCTTCAACGTCCGAAACTTATTTGAAATCTATTTTAA
>JAZQOM010000056.1:0-21749 GCA_045627885.1 Eubacteriales bacterium | reverse complement strand
TTTTACCTCTTACCTGTCAGTTTGATTCGTCCGGGATTTTGGGAAGTAATAAGTAAGAGGTAACAGGTCAGTTCGGTGTCGGCTTCGCCGACGAAATATAAAAATATGAGCGTTCAACATCATCCGTCGGTTTGTCGAATATATCTTTTTTCTCTACTGCCGCAATAAAGCTCTTGCAATATGCTTATCCCTTTGCTATAATATTTTCATCCAAAAATCATTCGGAGGTATACTATGCAAAAGCTTATCGACAAATTTTCAGCCGTCTTCGCACGCGAAGGGTTTCTTACGGCATCGGTAATTGCCACTCTCGTATTCTACGCAGTCAATCTTATAGCCAAACTGCTCTGTGAGCTCTATTCCCTTTTCATTATCGACCTCGTTTTCTTTCTTTGCGTAGCGGCACTGTTTATCGCATATCGCAATCACAACAAGAATGTGCAAAAGGGACTTCTCGGCGCAATTCTGATGTGGTATCTGTATGATGAAATAAACTACATCGTCGCAAACATCATCTTTAGTGACGCGGCTTTTACTCAATACAACAATTTCTGGGGACTCGGATATATCTATTTGAGCATAGCGACTATGTTCCTCTTCGCCGCTTTGTTTATAAATCACTTCATCATCAACGGCGACCATCACAGCCGTTCTTTCAATGTTTTTCTCAACCAGCTTCTTGTTATCGTGATTGCTTTAATCAGCATTGTTTCGATGTGCTTCCAATGCTTTATTTTCGACGGTGACTTCGCAAGTATTCTTGAAGCTTTAAGCTGGCACACCGGTCTTGCCGCACTCGTTCTTATGCTTGCCGCTTACGAATCGCGCTTTAACGCGTACAAGCTCAAAAGAGAATCCGCGGAAGAATAAACCGAATCAAAAACGCTCCGTACGGGGCGTTTTTGATTCCGTATTGTTTTTTGACAAATTTTGTGATATCATAAATCCGAAAAATAAATATTCAGGAGGCGCTTATGCCGACATCAAAAAGCTCCCGTGCAAGAATGAAAGATGCTGTCAACGACGCTCTTAATCGCGGTGACTGTATGCTCGCAAATGAAATAACCGCCAATGTTATGGTCGGTACGACGATGATTATCGTATTCGTCGTTATGATTCTCTGCTTGCTCTTAAACGAATTCGGAGTTTTTACCGCAGACAAAACCGTTATGAGATATGCCGTTATCACGGCAGGAATAATCGAACTGCCGATAACTATTCTCAATATAATCTATGTCGGCGCAAAAAAATGGCTCAAAGTGCCGCTCATGATTGATTTGATTCTCGTGTGCGCCGTTCTTTCGGCAACGCTCGGGCATAATGTGACTCTCGTTATGGTTTTCCCCATAGTCGTAAGCACACGATATTTTGACGAAAAATATACAAGATTGGTCGCCTATATTTCAGCAGTCGCTTTCGCGATTGCTTCCGTTGCAAGCGGCTTTATCGGTATCGTAAATATGAATATGGTCAAGCTCCCCGAGGGCGCTGAAATTACGGTACAGGTCGGCAAAACAATCCGCCAATCTCTGCTTGAGCACAGCGATTTTAACCGTATGGCCTATATAAAGAGTCTTCTTCTCAACGAATTCGTGCCGAGATGTCTCGTCTTTCTCGCTCTTTCGGTAAGCTGCCGCTATGTTGCAAGTCGCGGAAAATATATGATTGAAATGCAGTCCGAAACCACGGAGAAATCTTCAAGAATTGAAACAGAGCTCAATCTCGCAACTCGAATTCAGACAAGTATGCTTCCTTGCATCTTCCCCGCTTTTCCCGACCATGAGGATATTGAACTTCAGGCTGTATATCATCCCGCAAAAGAGGTCGGCGGCGATTTCTACGACTATTTTGTAATTGACACGACTCATGTCGGCGTCGTTATCGCCGATGTGTCCGGCAAGGGCGTCGGTGCCGCGCTTTTTATGACCATATCCAAAGCTGTGCTCAAGAATCAGCTCCAGCTCGGACTTTCTCCGGAGCAAGCCTTGATTAACGCAAACCGCCAGCTCTGCGAAAGCAACGACGCAGGTCTCTTTGTAACCTGCTGGGCAGGTGTATACGACACGGAAAATCACATTCTTACATTTGTAAATGCCGGTCACAATCCTCCCGTAATCTTGAGAAAAGGCGAAAAGCCGCATTTTATACCGCAGAGAAGCGGTTTTGTTCTTGCGGGAATGGAAGGTTTTAAGTACAAGCAAGAAGAAATAAAGCTTGAATGCGGTGACGAGCTTTTCTTCTATACCGACGGTGTAACGGAAGCTACAGATTCGCAAAACAATCTATACGGAAATGACCGCTTGCTCGACTGTCTTGAAGAAATCGAATCGGATAAAACGGTCGGTGAGCTTCTTGATTTACTCAAAGCCGATATCGATAAATTCGTCGGCGATGCAGAACAATTCGACGATATTACGATTATGGCAATGAAAATCAACTAAACAATATATAAGCATAAAAAAATGAGCAGAGATTTCTCTCTGCTCATTTTTCGGTTTCATAAGAACATTTATACTTTGAATGTCCTTACTGCAAGATTACTGCTGCTCTTTGAGCTCAGCGAAGCAAGCACTGCAGTATACAGGTCTGTCAGTGCTGGGCTGGAAAGGAACTTTAGCTTCCTTGCCGCACTTAGCGCAAGTGGTGGTGAACATCTCTCTTGCTGCTTTGCCTGCATTCTTTCTTGCTGTACGGCATTCCTTGCATCTCTGGGGTTCGTTCTGGAATCCCTTCTCTGCGTAGAATTCCTGTTCTCCTGCGGTGAAAACGAATTCTTTACCGCAATCTTTGCAAACCAGGGTCTTGTCTTCGTACATGTGTGTAACCTCTCGCGTAAAATATTTTTTATCCCCGCCGGACTTTACCGACATCTCATTGCTGCGCTTTATTTAAGCTATAAGGGACATATTATCAATAAAAAAACACCGTCTGCCGAATAAACATAATCAGCTAAAGCACAAGCCCATCAAACAAATACGACAAGCAAGTACATACAGAACAAAGGCGACTTTGTATCACCCATTCATATAATTTATAACTGATAATTTGTTTCGTATTCGGTAAACAGCGTTGCTTATGGACTTTATATTGCGGCCGAGCTTTTCTGATATCTGTGAATATGACATATCGTCGATGTAGAGTGTAAATACTCTCCACTCAAACTCAGTCAGAATAGCCTTTGCCCTCTTTATGAATTCGTTGAATTCTTCTCTGCGAATATACGCCGACTGCGGGTCGCCGTACTCACAAAAAACTTCAAGAGCACGCTGGGGAAAGCTCGTTTTAATATCCTCAATATAAATAGAATCGGTTAAACTTGCGTTTTTTGCACTCATGCGCTTTTTGAGAGAATTGAAAAATGCTCTTTTGATAAACAACTTTGTATACGGCTCAAACGGCACTCCTCTTGCAGAGTCATAATGTACCGCAGCCGAATACACGCCGAGGCTTGCATCCGCAATAAATTCGGGAGCATCGTTCGCGTTTATATTGAACCTGCCGCAAAGCGAACGAATATAGCTTTTATACTTCCCTATCATAACATCCAGCGCGGGACTGTTCTTATCCGCCTTGATATAAGCGATAAGTTCATCTTGTGTGCATTTATTAAAATCTATCATTTACACATTCCCGTCCGGATTTTATAACTTGAGTATACCATATTTATTTCATTTGTCAACAACTTTTTGAAAAAAAACATATTTTTGTTATAAAATTATCTTACATTATATTATTGCAAGCATTGATTTTTGGCTTGTGAGGCGGTATAATAGATTATGTATAAGGTATTATATTTCCGACATTGTATATTTTACGGGTATTTATATGAATAAAAAAACTGGCAAGTCCGCGGTAAAGCGGCGGGCAAAAAGAAGGAATACTGCCGATTTTTATATTGCTTCGACTGTTATGTTTCTCTTCTTCTGCGCGCTTATCTCGCTTATAATATTCGCGGCAATAAAGATTTCACTTAAGGTGCGTTCCGCGCCCGGCGAAATAACATATCAGTTCTCAAAATCCGACGATGAGCAGACAATCAGCTCCTTTAACAAGAAATACAAGCTTTCGGATGTGTCGAAATTCGGAACTTACTTTGTCAGTCTTGATGACATTTCCGAGCTGCTCGGTATGCGCTACATCGGCGACTACGGAAACATATCGCTTATAAGCAAAACCGGTAACGAATACATTCGCTTTACCGTCGGCTCTCACAACTGCGTGATTAACGGAACAAACTGCAAAATGGACGCCTCCGCCTACGAAAACAGAAACGAGGTGTTTGTTCCGGCAGATGTGTTCGTTCAGTATTATTCCGGCGTCAGCGCGGAATTTGACAAAGAAAAAATGATATTGAATATCGGCTACTCTAAGTCTTCCGGCACGCATTTTGCCGTGCGTGAGGTGACAAAGCTGATTGAAATTTTTGACGAAAACGAAGACGAAGCGAACGGCAAAAACGGAGTCTCTCTGACGGAATGCTCGTTTATTTCCGACCTCTCGCAATACGAAAAGTATATGAATCCCCACGAATGCGGAATTTACATATCGCTTGTAAACGATGCGCATCCCCTCTCGCCCACTTATGTTCCGCCAAATCTTACGCAGATAAGTGACTCGAACATACAAAAAAGCGTAAGTCTTTGCCTCTATGCCGCAAAGTCACTTGAAGCGCTTTTGAAAGAAGCGCGGGCTGAGGGTATCAACACGCTGACCGTTACGGAAGCATACAAGGACTATGCTTCGATGAACTCGGAATTCTCGGCGCTCGTCACAAAGGAAATGAACAATAATCCCGAGCTTTCAAAAGAAGAAGCCGAGGCAAATGTTCTCATGTACGCAAAGCGTCCCGGCGCAAGCGAATTCCAGACGGGGCTTTCGTGTACGGTGCTCAACTACGGAAAAAACGAAAATGATTTTATCGGCACGGAAGAAGCGGCTTGGCTTGCGGAAAACTGCTGGAAATTCGGTTTTGTTCTGCGCTATCCCGAAGACAAAACGGAGATTACCGGCGAAGATTTCAGCGCAAGCAGATTCCGCTATGTCGGACGCTTCCATGCGGAAAATATGAAAAACCGCGGTATGTGTCTCGAAGAATACGCGGAAAGTCTTAAAACTAACAGTTAAGGGTGTATTGAAATGAATTCTGAAAACAAAACATCAACACAAAAGCACGCAAGGCACAGGAAAAAAAGTTTTATCGAAAAGGAGTTTACGCTGAAAGACAAAGCGTTCGGCGCTCCGCTTATCCCGATTATACTTGCCGTTTCATACTTTTTCTGTGAGCTTATCTTCAAGTTTGCGACGGGCTCGGCAATAAAGACTCCCTATGTGTGGTATATTTTCTTCTTTATGTTCCCGTTTGCTCTGTTTGTTACCGCGCTCTCAACATTTTTTAAGAATTCCAAAGTGAACTTTGCAGTTCTTCTCATACTTAACTTTGTCATTCCGCTTTATATATGCGTCCAGCTTATATACACAAAGTTCTTTGAGGGAACATTCTTAACCTTTACCGATTTCGGCAACGCCGGTCAGATAACCGAAAAGGCGTTCCGCGACAACGCGATAAGGCTTGTACTGAAAAACACTCATTGGGTGCTTTTGCTGTTCGTTCCGCTGATTCTCTGCATTCTTTTGCGCAAGACCGTAATGCGTCCCGTAAAGACAACTCTCGGCGCAAAGATTGTGCTTATCGTAATTGCTCTCATCATTCAGTCTCTGACCGTAGGCAAGCTCTGTGCAAACAAGCCGAAGGGCGTTCAGACCGAAAGCACGGATGAGTACATCTATAAAAAATCGTATATTCAGGGGACAATCGCCGAGCGATTCGGAATAATGACGCTCGGGCGGCTTGACATAAAGTACACGATAGTAAATGTTCCGTCCGACGACGACTCCGGCTACTTGAACAAGGACACAAAAGTTCACGACTATTCTTCGGAAACCGTCGAGGACGGAGAAAACGAAGTTTGGTATGCCGAAGCAGGAAAGACATCGACGGACGAAAAGATTATCTCTCCGACAAAGCTCGGCAAAGATGAGCTTGATGCGGTTATCGGCAGTGCAAAAGCAGTCGAAAGCGGCATCGAAAATATGCTTTTATTTGAGCAAAGCAACGGCGGAAAGACAACTTATTATGCTGCATACGATATCGGAAACGGCGAATATCAGAAGGTGCGCGTTGTTATTCCCGAGGGATACAACGGCGATGTATCAATGCTCGGATATGAATTCTCATACAACGAGCAAGAGCGCACAAACTTCGGATATAATGTAATGAGCAATATCGATTTTGAGTCGCTTATCGCATCCGAGAAAAACAAGAACATTCTCAAATGCCACAACTATTTTGCAAGCGTTGAGCCTACTCAGAAAAACGAATATACAGGACTTTTCAAGGGAAAGAATCTTATATATATGACCTGCGAAAGCTTCTGCCCCGCATTTGTATCGAAAGAAAAAACTCCGGCGCTCTATAAGCTTCTCAACGAGGGATTTGTCTTCAAAAACTACTATGTCACCGACTGGGCGGCAAGCACAGGCGGCGGCGAATTTGCGATGGCAACCGGTCTTTACGCTCTGAAGACGATGAAAGACCTCGGAAACCAGATGATGCCCGCAAGTGCAACAAGAGGCACTTATCTGCCGTTTACGGTGGGCAATATATTCAAATCCGCAGGATATACGGCAAAGTCGTTCCACAACCACAACAAAGACCTCTATGAGCGCGCAAAGTCGCACAAGCTCTGGGGATTTGATTACAGCTACATCGGTCACGGGCTCGATATGGACTATCATTGGCCCTCCTCCGACAAGGAAATGATTGACGCGTCATTTGACAAATATGTCAATATGCAGCCTTTCGCGGTTGACTATATGACGATAAGCGCGCACGGCTCTTACGACGCGTGGACATATCTTGCAAAGAAAAACAAGGCGACCGTGGACGGTCTTAACTACAGCGACCCCGTCAAAATTTACATCGCGGAAAGTATGGAGCTTGAATACGCGATGGAAGACCTCCTCGAAAAGCTCGAAAGCGCGGGTATTCTCGAAGATACGGTAATAGTTATGGCTCCCGACCATTGGCCGTACTGCCTGACTCCCGAATACCATGTATCGAACGAAGAGCTCTCGAGATTCTACGGATTTACGACGGACAACACATTTGAAAGATATCACAACGGTCTTGTTATCTGGTCGGGCTCAATGAAAGAGCCGATTGTCATCGATAAGCCCTGCACAAGCAGTGATATTCTGCCGACAGTGCTCAATCTTTTCGGTATGGAATACGATTCGAGACTGCTTATAGGCTCGGATATCCTCTCCACCTCCGAAGGCATCGCAATAACCAAGCACAACAGAAGCTGGGTATCGGAGCTCGGCAAGTACGATGCTTCAACGGGCAAATTCGTTCCGTTTGACGCAAGTGCGGCAATTCCCGATGACTATGTCGGCAGGATAAACACAAGCATAAAGAACAAGATAAACTTCAGCCAATACATCGTGCTTTACGATTATTACAAAGTGCTTTTCAAAGAAGCGGGAATAAAACAATAGAGTATAAAACGGCTTTGTTGATGAGAAAACGGTTTCCCTTGCGGGAAGCCGTTTTGTTATTATATTCTGTTGCCGAGTATCTGCCTTTGTTCAAGGTAGAAGCTCTCGTATGTGCCGTTTATTATCTCCTCGCGAATGCGCTCGATAAGCGAATTATAGAAATACAGATTGTGCATTACCGCAAGTCTCAGTCCGAGCATCTCATCCGCCTTCATCAAATGGTGAACATAGGCTCTTGTGTGATTTCTGCAAGTAGGGCAATCACATTTTTCGTCAAGCGGTCTTGAGTCGAGCTCGAAGCGCTTATTGAGTATGTGATATGTTCCCTCGTGTGTGAATATCGTTCCGTGTCTTGCGTTACGGGTGGGCATTACGCAATCAAAGAAATCAACGCCTCGCCATACTCCCTCGAGAATGTTTACGGGAGTGCCGACGCCCATAAGATATCTCGGCTTATTCTCCGGAGCGTAGGGCATAACATCGTCCAAAACTCTGTACATTTCCTCTGCCGTCTCCCCGACCGCAAGTCCGCCTATTGCGTAGCCGTCGGCATCAAGGGCGGCAAGCTGTTTCATATTCATAATACGCAAATCGGAATAGGTGCAACCCTGATTTATCGCAAAAAGAAGCTGTTTTTTGTTTATCGTGTCGTCAAGCGAGTTTAGTCTTGCGTGTTCCTCGGCGCAGATATTATACCAACGGTATGTGCGCTCGACAGCGTGCTTTGCGTATGAGTATTCTGCGGGATTTTCGACGCATTCATCAAATGCCATAGCTATTGTGGACGCAAGGTTTGACTGTATTTGCATACTCTCCTTGGGGCCCATAAAAATATGGTGTCCGTCTATATGAGATTGAAAAGAAACCCCTTCGTCCGTTATTTTATTGAGCTTTGCAAGCGAAAACACCTGAAAGCCGCCGCTGTCGGTAAGTATCGGCTTATCCCAATTCATAAACTTATGAAGTCCGCCGAGAGCTTTGACCGTTTCGTCTCCGGGACGCAGATGCAAATGGTAAGTGTTGCAGAGTTCAACCTTTGTCTTTAGGCTTTGAAGGTCAATCGACGATACCGCTCCCTTTATCGCGGCGCAAGTGCCGACATTCATAAAAACCGGAGTGGTGATATCGCCGTGAACGGTGTGGAATACTCCCGCCCTTGCGTTTTTGCATTGTGCTTTTATTTCAAACATAATTTACCTTATCTTCCGAATTGATTTTCGAGGCTTGATTTCTTTATCTCGTAGGCAACGGGGCGTCCGTGCGGGCAGTATCTCACCGCGTTGTCGGAAAGCACCTTCTCGACCACCCACGAATTCTGCATACCGTTTGTATGCTGTCCGCCCTTCATAGCCGCTTTGCAAGCCGCCGTAAAAAGCGCCCTCTCATATACGGCGTTTTTGACTATTACTCTGCCCTTGCCCTCGCTTATCGAGCCTGCAAGAGCCGTGATGAATTCTTCGATATTACATCCGACTATCGGGACGGGAATCTCTCTTATAATCACGCTGTCGCTTCCGAATATCTCAATGTCAAAGCCTGCCTTGCGTATATCTTCGATATATTCGCTTACAGCCGCCATATCCGTATGCGAAAGGCTTACGCTTATCGGCTCAAGCAATACCTGCGAATCGTTTACCTTATCGGATATAAGCTCGTTATACAGAATTCTCTCGTGCGCGGCGTGCTTGTCGATAACCATAACGCGGTCGGACAGCTCGACGAAAATGTAGCAGTTGTATGCTTCGCCGATTATCTTGTACGACGGCTTCTGCTCCGCTCTCATAAGCTCTGCCGCTTTTTCGTTTTCGTCGTCTGCTTTGATGTCGATATATTCGGATTTTATCGGGAAAGACAGATTTTCTTCAATCTTCGGAGATGCAAAGACGCCCGCCTGTGAATTCTCCGTTTTAACCACGCCGGAAGATAAATCCGTAAAATACGAAAAGACTCTCGAATTCTGCGGCTCCGGCTTTGTGACGGGCACAAACGAAGATATCAGCTTTTCTCCCTTTTGCGCGTATGAATCGCTCGGCGTCATCGCAAGCTCGGGGTGAGTTGCGGTGTCTGATAGTGTGTTCTTTACCGCAAAATATACGGCATCGAATACGCTCTTTTCGGATGAAAATTTGACCTCCTGCTTCGTCGGGTGAACATTTACATCGACGGAGTGAACATCAACATCCATAAACAGAACGCAGGTCGGGAAATTGCCGTTTGGCATATATGTTCTGTATCCCTCGTCAAGTGCGGCGGAAACGGTCTTTGAGCGAATGCTTCTGCCGTTTAGGAACATATACTGCATATTGCGGTTTGAACGCCCGCATTCGGCTTTGCATATAAATCCGCTTATTGATACGGACTGTGTATATGCCGACGCTTTAATCGGCGTGAGCGTTTCGTAAAACTGCTTGCCGAGCGCAACATATATGGCGTTATCGGTATTGCCGTCGCCCTTTGTGGTGTATTTTACTTTGTTGTCGATGATATACTGAATACTTACCTCGGGATGCGATACGGCGATGCGCTCAACCACGGCGCTTACCGCCATGGCTTCGGAAAAATCCTTTTTTAAGAATTTTCTTCTTGCGGGAACATTGTAAAACAAATCGGTGATGATTATGCTCGTGCCGTCGGGGCATCCCGTTTCGTTTAAGGATACGGTCTCGCCTGCCGTGAACTCCAAAAGCGTTCCGATGGGCTCATCCTTGCGCTTGGTGAATAATCTGAAACGGCATACCGACGATATCGCCGCAAGCGCTTCTCCGCGGAAGCCGAGAGTGGATATTCCCGCAAGGTCTTCCGGGCATGAAATCTTACTCGTGGCGTGGCGAAGTATGCAGTTTGCAGCATCGTCCTTTGTCATTCCGCATCCGTTGTCGGTGACTCTTATGTAGCTGACGCCGCCGTTTTTTATCTCTACGGTTATGCGTGATGCACCGGCATCAACGGAGTTTTCCATAAGCTCCTTGACTACCGACGCAGGTCTTTCAACTACTTCTCCCGCGGCTATTAAATTGGCAGTTTGTGTGTCAAGTACATTGATAATGCCCATTTTTACACCTGTCAATCAAGAATTTTTTTGAGTTTATAAAGTGTATTAAGCGCTTCGAGCGGAGTGAGAGTGTCAACATCCGTATTCCTTATGATGCTCGCCGCTTCGGCTTCCGCCTGGTCGGTAAAGCTCAACTGCTCGTCTTTTTCCGCAATCTGCGGGCGGAAATCCTTTTCTTTTACAAGCTCCGCAAGAATCTGCCTTGCCCGCGATACAAGCTCCTTCGGAACTCCGGCAAGATATGCGACCTCTATTCCGTAGCTGTCGTCGGCGGCGCCCCTTACTATCTTGCGAAGGAATATGACATCGTTGCCGTGCTTTTTTGCTTTGATATTGTAATTGACTACTCCGTCAAGGCTGTTTTCAAGGTCGGAAAGCTCGTGATAGTGTGTTGCAAACAGAGTTTTTGCCCCGCATTTCTTGCTTACCGTGTATTCGACTACCGCCTTGGCGATGCTCATTCCGTCATAGGTCGATGTGCCGCGCCCTATCTCGTCATATATAATAAAACTGTGCGATGTGGCGTTTTTGAGTATGTGCGCGACATCGGACATTTCGAGCATAAAGGTAGATTTGCCGAAAGCAAGGTCATCCGATGCGCCGATTCTTGTGAACAGCTTGTCGACAACGCCGATTCTCGCGCTCTTTGCCGGAACAAACGAGCCCATCTGTGCAAGAACTATGATGAGCGCCGTCTGACGCATATAGGTCGATTTACCCGCCATATTCGGGCCCGTGATAAGCGCAAGCTTGTTTTTTGATGAGTCAAGATATGTGTCGTTGGGAACGAACATTCCGTCCTTTAAGTATGCCTCGACAACGGGGTGTCTTCCCTCTTTGATATCAATGATATTGCCGATATCCACCTCGGGACGACAGAACGAATTGCTCTGTGCGGTCTCGGCAAGGCTTCTCAATACATCGAGCTTTGCAACGGCGGATGCCGTCTTCTGTATGCGTTCTACATGAGCGCACAATCCCTCGACTATCTGCATAAACAAATCGTATTCGAGCGATTCGAGCTTTTCCTTTGCGCCCAGAACGGTGCTTTCCATATTTTTGAGCTCTTCCGTTATAAAGCGCTCGCAGGTGGTGAGTGTCTGTTTTCTTATATATCTTTCGGGAACCTTATCCTTATAGGCGTTTGTTATTTCAATGTAGTAGCCGAATACTTTATTGTATCCTACCTTGAGCTTAGGGATTCCGGTGAGCTCCTTTTCGGTGGCTTCAAGCCTTGCAATCCAGCCTTTTCCATCCTTTAATACATCGCGAAGATAATCTACATTGGAATCGTATCCGTCGCGAATCATTCCGCCCTCTCTTACAAGAAACGGCGGCTCGTCGCATATCGCCTTATGTATCGTTTCGCATATATCCGAAAGCGAATCAATATCCGCGTTTATATCGCGAAGCAGTTTGCACGATACATCGGATATGGCGCCTTTAAGCTCGGGAAGATTGGATATTGCGAATTCGAGCGCCTTCAAATCCTTTGCATTCGCGCTCTTATAGGCGATTCTCGTGGCAAGTCTTTCGATATCCGAAAGCTTTGAAAGCGTATTTGCGACATTGTCGCGTTGTATCGGATTATTGTAAAGCTCCTCGACACCGTCAAGTCTTTCATTTATCATGTTGGGACTTAAAAGCGGTCTTTCGAGCCACGCTTTTATAAGTCTTGCACCCATCGGAGTTTTTGTCTTATCTATTACCGCAAGAAGTGAGCCTCTCTTTTCGCCCGTGTGCATACCGGCGCAAAGCTCAAGGCTTTTACGCGCCGTAATATCCATTTCGAGATGTTGACCTTCTCTGCTATACGAAAGATGCTTTATGCTCGCAGGGTCCGCTCTCGCAACATCGGAAAGGTATGCAAGGAGCGCTCCGAGACTGCGTATCACCGCTTCGCGCTCGTCATCGCTTATACCGTCGAATTTAGCTTCGTCTCCGAATTTCGCGCTTACTGTTTTGCCGCATACCGCGCCGTCGTACAGCTCTGCCCTGTTGTCGCAGATATATGTTCCGAAGCGGGTTACAAGTCCGCCCGTGACGGAAAGCGCCTGCTTGCGGTCGGTGTTGAGAAGAAGCTCCTTCGGGCTGTATATGCAAAGCTCGTTATAGAGCTTTTCCTCCAAAGAATCTCCGGCAAACGAAGTCACCTTGAGTTCCCCCGTCGAAATATCGGCGCAGGAAAGTCCCGCCACGCCCGACATCAGCGCGACGGAGCATATATAGTTGTTGCTGTTTTCCGACAAAAGTCCCGCTTCGATAAGCGTTCCGGGCGTGACTATTCTTATAACATCGCGCTCGACGAGCTTATTTGTGAGCTTGGGGTCTTCAACCTGCTCGCAGATTCCGACCTTATAGCCTGCCGCTATGAGCTTGCCTATATAGCCTTCGGCGCTGTGATACGGTACTCCGCACATCGGAGCCCGCTCGTCGCCTCCGCAATCCTTGCCCGTAAGAACAAGGTCGCACACCTTTGAGCCTATCGCGGCATCGTCGTAAAACATTTCGTAGAAGTCGCCTACGCGGTAGAAAAGCACACAATCCGGATACTTTTCTTTTATCCGGTAGTATTGCTCCATCATCGGGCTTAAAGCCATTTTATGCCTCCGTATTTATCAGTGGCAGCCTGCACAATGACTGCAGTCGTGACCACAGCTTTCTTCTTCCTCTTCTCCGCTTATTGCGCGGTCGAGTATTGCGTTTATCTGCGAAAGAAGCTCGTTTGCCTTTTCCTCCGCATCGCGAAGCTTCTTTATTTCCTCGGACTCGTTGAGCTCGGCGCCGAGCTGCATCATTCTGTCCTTAATGACCTTCATCGTCTCTTTGTCCGCCGCTTCGCCTTTTTTCATCTCTTCCTCAAGTGCCGCGGACTGCACCATATATTCTCTCGCGGTATTTGCAAGAGAATCGTTGTGCATATAGTCGTGTCTTGCATTCTGTAATGCGATGATTACCTCATTTTTTGCTATCTCGTCCGCAAGATTCCGTGCCGCTTCGATAATGTTCATTTCTTTTTCCTCCTGAAAATTAAACTAACTCTCCGTACATCATATACGACTGAGCTTTTATTATTTTTACATTTACCATATCGCCCGAAGACGCTTTTCCGTCTGCGGGAATATGTACTATTTTGCCCGATTCCGTCCTTGCCGTGAGCATCGCTTCGTTATTCTTGCTTATGCCCTCTACATACGCCTTTACGGTCTTTCCGACAAATGATGCGTTAATGTCACCCATAATCTGCGTTTGCAGTCCGATTAGTCTTTGCAGGCGCTCTTTTTTTACATCTTCGGGAATCTGGTCTTCCCTCTCTGCCGCCGGTGTGCCGCTTCGCTTTGAATATATAAATGTGAATATCGCATCGTAGCGTATTTTTTTGACCGCTTCGAGCGTTTTTTCAAAATCCTCTTCCGTCTCTCCGGGGAAGCCGACTATCATATCCGAGCTTATTGCGGCATCGGGAATCTCTTTTCTTATTTTTTCGACCTTTGCGTAATAGTCCGCAAAGGTGTATCTGCGGTTCATCGCCTTTAATACAGCGTCGCTTCCCGATTGGAGCGGAAAATGTATGTGATGCGCCATCTTCGGCTCGGACGCTATGCACTCGATAAGCTCGTCCGACACATCCTTCGGATGAGATGTCATAAACTTCAGCGTAAAGTCGCCGTCCGTTTTGCATATATTCCTGCAAAGCTCGGCAAAGTTTGTCGCAGGCTCAAGGTCTTTGCCGTAGGAGTTGACATTCTGCCCCAGAAGCGTAATCTCCTTGCAGCCCTTTGCGGCAAGCTCCCTTATCTCCGACAAAACAGCCTCCGGCTCTCTGCTCCGCTCTCTGCCGCGAACATACGGCACTATACAATAACTGCAAAAGTTGTTGCAACCGTACATTATGCTGACATAGGCTTTATCCGTGGTCTCTCTGTAAACATTCATCCCCTCGGGCAAATAACCGTCTTTTTCTTCTATATGGAATACCCTGCCGTCTCTTTCGAGCGCCTTGAAGAAAATCTCGGGAAAATGCGGAAGAGAATTTGTTCCGAAAAGAAAGTCAACATAGGGGTAGCTGTGTTTTATATCATTTTGGCGTTTTGCCTGCTGAACCATACAGCCGCCGATTCCCGCTATCATATACGGATTTTTCTGCTTCTTTTTGCGAAGTCCGCCCGCCTTTGAAAGCGCTTTTAGCTCGGCGTGCTCTCTTACGGCGCAGGTGTTGAGTATGACCGCTTCGGGAAACAGCTTTTCGTCCTCTCCGAAAACTATGTCGTAGCCGTACGAAGAAAGCTCGCCCGCTATTATCTGCGAATCCGCTTCGTTCTGCTGGCATCCGTAGGTCACTATCTGTGCAACGGGTTTTCTTCCGATTTTGTTTGCAAGCTCTGCTGTTCTTTGCTTTATTTTTTCTCGAAATGCGTCCTGTAATGCTTTATCTTCGTCATTTATATATTTTTCCATAGTTTAACCTATAACATCGTATTCGCCGCCGACGGAGGTGAAGTCACTCCAGAAATTGCTGTATGACTTTGAAACCGCATCTGCGTTGCGGATAATTACGGGCTCTTGACATTTGCAGGACATGGCAGCCGCCGCAAAAATAAGCCTGTGGTCGGCTCTGCACGGCGCTTCTCCGCCGCGAAGCTTCGGTACTCCCTCTATGACAATATCCTCGGAAAATGCGTGAGCTTTTCCGCCGAGTGCGTTGATGAGCTCGCATATTCCGGTGATTCGGTCGGTATCTCTGTATTTGAGGCGTCCTACGCCCATTATATGCGTTGTTCCCTTCGCCGTTGCCGCCGCCGCGCAAAGTGACGGGACTATATCGGGAAACTGCGATGCGTGCAGGCAGAATGAATGCAGATTGTTTATATCGCTGTGAAGCTCTCCGTCGCGCTCAAAGATAAGTGCGCCCATCGAAACAAGAACATCTATTACCGTCTCGTCCGCCTGCTCGCTCTTTGCGGGAAGTCCCTTTACCGCAACTCCCGTGGTAAGCCATACCGACGCCGCCGCAAAATCAGCCTCGGGCGTGAACTGCTCGGGCGATTCAAACGGCTTGCCGTGTATGATATAGCCGTCCGACACATTCTCTATATTCGCGCCGAATTTAGAAAGAACATTGACAGTCTGGTCAATATAGCGCTTTGAGTTTATCGGTGGGAGAAGCGTAATTCTGCTCTCGCCGTTTGTTCTCGCAAGTCCCATAAGCAGGCTTGATGCAAACTGTGAGCTCTCGGACGCGGGAATTAAATATATCCCGTTCTTTATTTTGCCCGTCATGTTGAACGGCAAAAGCATTCTGTTAAACGCGCAACCGTGATTTTTGAGAGATTCGACAAGCGTCGCTATATGGTCAATCGAAAGATTGCCCTTTCCGCTGAATTCGGCATCTATGCCGAGTGACGCGGTAATCGGAATGGCAAAGCGAAGCGTGCTGCTGCTCTGTCCGCAGTCAAACGACGCAGAAGCCGGAAGCTTCTTCGGAGGTGTGACCATGATATGGTCTGCGGCTACGGTAACCTCCGCGCCTATCGTGCGAACAAATTCTATTGTCTTTTTTACATCATACGGAGGGTCTACGATATTGAGCCGCATCGGTTTATCGGAAAGCGCTGCCGCAATAAGTGCTCTGTGTGATATTGACTTGCTCTGCGGCGCAGTCACACTGCCGCTCAAAGCCCTCGGTTTAATTGAAATATCCATATAATATAACCACCGTTTTGATACGCATATATTTTTCCCTATTATAATAATTTATTTTATCACGGATATTCGGTCAAGTCAACAAAACACGGCATTTTGTGAGCTTTTTTTCGCTGTGATAATATTATTTATGCTTGACAATTATAAATATGCGTGATAGAATAATTGAGTGTGAAAAACATATACGGATAGGTATCGAAGTGGTAGCGTTTGCGAGCGCCGCCGGTGGCGGATTAAGCGAGCAATAAGATGCGTCTGCGGTCGGAATTTTCAAGGCGTCAGCCGTAGAAAATTACGGGTACCGCGACGGGACATAACGGCCCTGCTGTTATTAGTTAAAATTTAATATTGAGTTAATGCTTATTTTAAGCTTAACATATATACGGATAGGTATCGAAGTGGTCATAACGGCCCTGACTCGAAATCAGGTAGTCCTCACGGGCTCGTGGGTTCGAATCCCACCCTATCCGCCAAAAATCCCGTTCACGATAGTGGACGGGATTTTTTCTTCTTACTTCTTACCTTTTACCTCTTACTTATCAGTTAAACCTGCTCGGGATTTTTGGAAAGAAAGAAGTAATAGGTGGTGTGGTGTCAGCTTTGCCGACGGATATTTGTGTTTTTTTGTGGCTTTTTTCAATGACACTTTTGCGTGGCAAATTTCTGCCGCATCTGCACCGTTTATTTCGATTTTTATTGACAAAATATCCTCTGTATTATATAATATACACGCTCCGGATAATAGGAAATATAACTATTTTTAAGAAAGGTAATCTATATGAAAAAACTGATATCATTGTTTCTTTGCATAATCCTCGCGCTATCCTTTGTTTCCTGCGGCAAAAAAGATAAAGGCTCCGATAAGCAAAAAAAAGAGCTCGCCGTCACGGATGACAAATATTTAATTTTTGAAGAGTTTGAAGACTGCAGCTATTACAGCGATAATTGCGATGAAAAGTGTGTGCTCCAAGCAGATGGGTACAGTATCCGTGTAAAAGATGTACACACTATACCCGAAGATATAGTAATCCCTTCAGAGCATAACGGAAAGCCTGTTGTATTTATCGCAGATGAAGGATTTAAAGAATGCCGTCTTCTCAAAACCGTTATTATCCCCGACAGCGTGTTGGGAATAGGCTACAAAGCATTTGCCGATTGCTATTATCTTAAATCTGCACATATACCAAGCAGTGTCGGATATGTTTGTGCCTACGCATTTCATGATGCAGACGGTGTTATCACGATAGATTTACCCGAGCAGCCGAAAGAATGGTCTGATATTTGGTGTGAAGACTTCGACGGCAGAGTAACATGGAAAGATTAGTAATAAAAGCAAAGCTGATTATCGCGTTGTTGTGACAACGCCAAATACCGTTTTTTACGGACTGATAACAATAGCCGACATTCTCTTGCGGAGACTGTCGGCTATTATTTTTCGGTCGGGCGGAAAATAAAATTCCGTATATTATATCTATATTGCACTTGTCAATTCTGCCGATAAAGTGTAAAATATATCCATAATAATTGCTTGCGGAGGAATTTTGTGAAAAAATTCGTTCTGATTCCCGATTCTTTCAAAGGAACTATGTCCTCGGAAGAAGTTTGCGGAATAATGGAAAATTCAATAAAAAAGCTCTTCTTCGACGCAGATGTCATTTCCGTTCCCATCGCGGACGGTGGAGAGGGCAGCGTCGACTGTCTTATCAAAGCCTGCGGCGGAAAAAAGGTTCAAGTCACCTGCGAAGGTCCTTTTATGGAGAAAATCGAAAGCTTTTACGGAATGCTTCCCGATAATACCGCTGTAATAGAAATGGCGGCGTGCTGCGGTCTTGTTCTCGTAAAAGACAGAAAAAATCCGGGAAAAACCACAACCTTCGGCGTCGGTACGCTGATTAAAAACGCTCTATTTGCAGGTGCAAAGAAGATTATTATATGTCTCGGAGGCTCTTCCACCAACGACGGCGGCTGCGGTGCGGCGGCGGCTCTCGGAGTAAAATTCTATGATGCGTTGGGAAATGCTTTTATTCCCGTCGGTGACACTCTTTGCGATATTGCAAAAATCGATGCTTCCGGTCTTATTTCCGAGCTTTTGAGCACAGAAATTATTACTATGTGCGACATAACAAATCCACTGTACGGCAAAAACGGAGCGGCGTACATCTTTGCTCCGCAGAAAGGCGCGGACGAAAGTGAGGTTATTCTTCTCGACAAGGGCTTATATCATCTTTCCGAGTGCATAAAACGCGACCTCGGCGTTGATGTGTCAGCCGTTTCGGGAGCAGGTGCCGCGGGCGGCATGGGCGCAGGTACTATGGCTTTCTTCAAAAGCAAGCTCTGCTCCGGAATAAAGGCTGTGCTTTCGTTAGTTCAATTTGACAAAATTATTTCCGATGCGGATTACATATTTACGGGCGAAGGCAAGATTGACTCTCAAAGCGCAGGCGGAAAGGCGCTCTCCGGCATAGCCGATGCCGCAAAAAAGCAAAATAAAACCGTGATAGCGCTCTGCGGTTGTGATGAGAGCACAAATGAAATTTTTGATATGGGTATAAGCGCAGTCTTTTCGATAAACAGAAAAGCGCAGGATTTTTCTCAAAGTGCAAAGCACAGTAAAGAAAATCTTGCCGCAACTATGGACAACATTTTAAGATTATTATAAAAACAAACAATAAAAAATTCGACCGAAGAAGCTTCGGTCGAATTTTTTGTTATATCAAGTTAAGATTTGCCGCCGAATATGCGGATTATCGAAAATGTGAGAATCAACACTCCCAAAGTAAACAGAAGCGCTCCGGATGCTGTATTGAGCTTTCCCGCAAAGCTTCCGATAAGTCCGCCGCCTACTCCGCAAAGCAAGCAATAAATTACTCTCTTCTTTTCCACAGAAAGCTCAACTCCCATCAAATATTTTTTGTTATCGTAAGAATATTCTTTTCGTCTTTATACTCGTACTTCATATCGTCCATTGTCTTTTTGACCATAAAGATTCCGAGTCCGCCGATACTCCTCTCCTCCGCATTGAGAGTGACATCGGGGTCGTCCTTGGCAAGAGGGTCATAAGGTGTGCCGCTGTCTATAAACTGAAGCGACACCGAACGAGGCTCTTCGTTCTTTATTAAATTTACCGTGACCGAGCCGGACGCTCCGCCATAGGCGTACAACACGATATTGCTGAATAACTCGTCTATCGCAACATTTATCTGTATAACCGTCTTCATCGGGCAATCGAGCTTCTCGAGCTCTGACTCTACAAATTCCGTCAAAACGGATATATCGTCTATTTTTGCGTTCTCAAAAGTCTTTGACAAAACTTCGGGCTGTATCAGATTTTCCATTTTTCCACCTCCCGACTCATATTTCAGTATTATTTTACCACAAATTTATGAATAATTCAACGGCTTGTATTTAATATATCGGCGCGCATGAGAATTGCGTTACCGTTTTCCTTCAGCCAGCGTTCGCAACGCCTGTAATCCGGATATTTCGACAAAAGCTCTGCATAAAATTTGCGCGAATGATTCATATACTTTCTGTGGCAAATTTCGTGGGCTATCACGCTGTCACAAACATCGTCGGGTACAAGCAAAAGAAGGCAGTTGAGGCTGATATTTCCGTTTGAGCTGCAACTCCCCCATCTTGTGTGTTGACAACGCACCGTTAGCTTCGAATAGTCCGTACCGAACAGTTCGGCAAAATGCTCAAGGCGCGGCGGAAAGCATTCGTAAGCCCTTTTTTTAAGTGCGATAATATCTTCGTCGGATAAAAGCCCGAGAGATTCTGCTTTCGATATGTTTGCCTGCATTTTTTTAAGAGCTTTTTCTATAAAGCTCTGTTCGGATTGCAGATGGCTTTCTATTTCTTCATTTTTCATATATAACGGCGCTCTGACGATAACCGTTCCGTCACGGCGGACGCCTATTGAGATAGTTTTGCGCCGCGAACGGACAATTTTTACATTATACAATCTGCTCATCTCCGTTTTTTATTATACAAAGCACAGAGCCGACTTGTCAACAATAATTCGATTTGCGGCATTTACCGTAAAAAAAGAGAGCCCTTATCGGGCTCTCTTTTTATTGACTTTTATCTGTCGGCTTTCTTCTTTGCGCTATATGCAATAGCTGCCATGCCGAGCACTGCGATTGCTACAAGAACAATCCAAAGAGCTATCATACCGTTATCGCCTGTCTGAGGAACTACAGAATCGGTTGTGAATACAACTTTCTTTGCATTTCCGACAGTGAATGTTGCTTTGCCTTCAACATAGGTAAATTGAATCTCTTGCTTGGTATCTGCGTCGAAGAGCTTAACATTCTCGAAATCGTCGAGGTTGATTGCTACAGTTGCAACAGCATCCTCGGGAATCGGAACAACGGGATTCTCCATCTCATCGTTTACATACAGACCGAGGTCGATTGCTCCGCAGACATTTCTTTCGTCGGGAGAATCAATCTTCGAGAGTTCCTTGTTCTCGGCAACAACGGGAGCAAATACTTCGTTGGTATAGAGGCTGTTTAAGCTCTCCAAGGGAAGTGTAAGACCGTCAATAGACTTGGTGGGGTCACCGAAGTTTACGGGAAGAGTGCCTTCGCATACGCTGCACTTATATCCTGTTGCAAGGTCAACAAACTCGTAGTTGTGCTTTGATGTATCGGGCAAGCCCTTTGAATAGGTTGTCGTTCCTACTGCGCCGCATTCGCAGGTGTAGTAGTACTTGGCAGCATCCTTGCAGGTTGCTTCGGAAGCAAGATGGCTGTCATCCTGAACGGTGAAGCTGTGAGTTGCAACATCAGTCTTTTCGCCGCAGGTGCATTCGTGCCAATGCTTTTCCTCGTCCTTCTTCCAGGTTGACTTGTCGAAGTTGTGAGGAGCTGTTCTTTCGTATTCGCAGATGTTGCAGATTGCATCGCAATCATCATCGTATTCGTGGTCTTCCTTATCTAATTCAGCCAAGCATCCGGCGCATACCTTCCAATGCTTTGTTTCGTTGTGCTGCCATGTATTGCCTATGGATGTATGGTTGGTGGAATCCTTTGAGCCGCTTGTGTAAGTGGTGGTTCCTACCGCGCCGCATTCGCAGGTGTAGTAGTAAACGGCGGGAGATTCGCAATTTGCAACAGACTTGAGCTGGCTGTTGTCCTGAACGGTGAAGCTGTGAGTTGCTACATCGGTCTTTTCGCCGCAGGTGCATTCGTGCCAGTGCTTTTCCTCGTCCTTCTTCCAGGTTGACTTATCGAAGTTATGAGGAGCGGCAGCTCTTGTGTATCCGCAGATGTTGCAGGTTGTGTCGCAATCATCTGTGTATTCGTGGTCTGCCTTCTGTACCTGTGTCGAGCAGCCGGAGCATAATTTCCAGTGCTGCGAAGCGTCTTTCTGCCATGTATTGTCTACGGATGTATGGTTGGCGGAATCCTTGGGACCGCTTGTGTAAGTGGTT
>JAZQOM010000055.1:0-4753 GCA_045627885.1 Eubacteriales bacterium | reverse complement strand
AGCGTCTTTCTGCCATGTATTGCCTACGGATGTATGGTTGGTAGAATCCTTAGAGCCGCTTGTGTAAGTGGTGGTTCCTACCGCGCCGCACTCGCAGGTGTAGTAGTAAACGGCGGGTGATTCGCAGTTTGCCGCAGACTTAAGCTGGCTATTGTCCTGAACGGTGAAGCTGTGAGTTGCTACATCTGTCTTTTCGCCGCAGGTGCATTCGTGCCAATGCTTTTCCCCGTCCTTCTTCCAGGTTGACTTGTCGAAGTTATGAGGAGCTGTTCTTGTGTATCCGCAGGTGTTGCAGGTTGTATCGCAATCATCTGTGTATTCGTGGTCGCCCTTATTCACTTCTTCGCCGCACTCCGGATTCTGGCATACTTTCCAGTGCTGTGTATCGTTATTCTGCCAATCGCTGAGAGATTCGTGCTTGCAGCCGCCTTCTTCACCGCCGCCTCCACCGGATGTAACGGTAATCTTTCCGGGAACATTCTTGACAGAAAGTCCGTCTTTGCTTATAACCTTCATCTCAACGGTGTTATCGCCCACAGCGCAGTCATCGCCGATATCGAATGTTACTTCGAAAATCTTGCCGCTGATGTGGAAGTTGCTGTTATCGTATGTAGCAGCCGCAACTGCATCGGCTTTCTTAAAGTTGATGATGTTGAGCGGGTCGTCGCCGTCGTCGTTATACTCGGGACCTTCCTTTGCAACGCCCTTCCAGCCACCCTTGTTTATCGTGATACCGGTAGGCATGATAATCTCAATACCGAGAGACTTTACTTTAATCTCTTTGTCGAGGGTGATTGAAAGTGTAGCCTGACCGCCTTTTTCGCCTTCTGCGGTGCTTGTAGTTGCGGTTACATCATAATCAGCCGATATTGTGATTGCGGCACAACAAGCGGCAATTACGAGAACTGCAAGTACAAATGATACAATTCTTTTCATTTTGCTTCTCCTTTGTAAATGAATGGATTGCTGTTTGGAGTTTGTGCGAGAATTAATACTTATATTGAAAAATTGCATAGTTTGTCAACATAATATTAGATTCTAAACTATTGTACTGCGATAATTGCGATTTGTCAACATAATATTTTGAAATAAATAAAAAAAACTCATCAAAATAAAGGAATTTCGGGAAAAATAAACATAGTTTCGGCGTTCTATTGCAATAGCGCGGTTTATGTGATAACATTTGGTTGTAAATACTTTATTTTAAGGAGATTTATTATGCCTGCTTATCCTACACCTCACATAAGCGCAGCTCCCGAAGATTTCGGGAAAACCGTCCTTATGCCCGGCGACCCTCTCCGCTCGAAGTTTATTGCGGAAAATTATCTTGAAAACGCAAAGCTCATAAATAATGTGCGCGGAATCCAAGGCTATACCGGAACTTACAAAGGCGTTAAGGTTACGGCTATGGCAAGCGGAATGGGCATACCGTCGATAGGAATATACAGTCACGAGCTTTATGATGTATTCGGTGTCGAAAATATTATGAGAATCGGCTCTGCCGGCGCGATGAGCAAGGATGTTCATGTGCGCGACATCGTGATAGGCATGGGCTCATGCACGGATTCAAACTACGCGGCAACATTTAATCTGCCGGGTACATTCGCTCCCATCGCAAGCTATAAAATGCTGAAGGAATGCGTCGATTGTGCCGAAAAATCAGGCGCCGTTTACCATGTGGGCAATTTCTATTCGACAGATGTGTTCTATTCGGATGACGCAGGTCTTCCGATAGAACAAAGCGTTTGCGGAAAATGGGCGAAAATGGGCGTGCTTGCCGTCGAAATGGAAAGCGCGGGGCTCTACATGAACGCCGCTCGCTCGGGCAAGAATGCTCTTGCAATATGCACGGTATCGAATCACCTTATAACAGGAGAGGAGCTTTCCGCAGACGATAGGCAATTCTCCTTTACGCAGATGATGGAAATAGCCCTCGAAACGGCGGTGAAGCTTGAGAAATGACGAAAAGAGTTTTTCTTATTGTTCTTGACAGTGTCGGTGTCGGTGAGCTTCCCGACGCGGACTTGTTCGGCGATGTCGGCGCAAATACGATGAAAAGCATATCAAAAAGCAAATACTTCAACATAGATACGCTTATTTCGCTCGGCTTTTCTCAAATTGACGGTCTTGCCTATCTCGGAAAGGCTCCCGAAAAGCTCGGCGCCGCGGTCGGCAAGTGCGCGGAAAGCTCCATGGGAAAGGACACGACGACGGGGCATTGGGAGATTGCGGGTGTTATATCGGAAGCTCCGATGCCGACTTTTCCAAACGGATTCCCGAAAGAGCTTCTTGACAAATTATCAGAAAAAACAGGCAGAGGTTGGCTCTGCAACAAGCCGTATTCCGGCACGGAAGTAATAAAAGACTACGGAAAAGAGCATCTCGAAACCGGAGCACTCATAATATACACTTCCGCGGACAGCGTGTTCCAGATAGCGGCTCACGAAAGCATAGTTCCGCCGGAAAAGCTGTATGAGTATTGCAGAATGGCAAGAGAGCTGTTGACCGGCGAATACGGCGTGGGCAGAGTTATCGCGCGCCCGTTTGATACAGACGAAAGCGGAAATTTCTACCGCACGGCAAACAGGCACGATTTTTCTCTTGAGCCTACGGGCAAGACAATTCTCGACGCCGTAAAAGAAAGCGGAAAAGATGTGGTTGCGGTCGGAAAAATTTCCGATATATTCGCACACAGAGGAATCACAAAGAAAATATTTACTCACGGAAACGCAGAGGGTATGCAGGTGACTCTTTCTGAGCTTTCCGACGATTTCCGAGGTCTTTGCTTTGTGAATCTGGTTGATTTCGATATGCAGTACGGTCACAGAAACGATGTTGACGGCTACGCAAAGGCGGTTGCCGAATTTGACGCGTGGCTTCCGTCGTTTACGGCGAAAATGAGAAGCGATGATGTTCTGATAATCACAGCCGACCACGGCTGCGACCCGGGCGATGTGTCCACCGACCACACGAGAGAATACATTCCGCTCGTGGTTTACGGAAAAAATGTAAAGCCCGCGAATCTCGGCATAAGAAAATCTTATTCCGATATTGCCGCTACGGTCGCGGATATTCTCGGCGTTGATTTTGAATCAAGCGGAGAAAGCTTTGCAAAAGAGATAGGATTTTGAGGTAAAACTTATGCGAATGTATGATATTATCGATAAAAAACGCCGCGGCGAAAGGCTTTGCGACGAAGAAATAAGCTTTGCGGTTGACGGGTACACGGCGGGAGATATTCCCGACTACCAAATGTCGGCATTTCTCATGGCGGTATGCCTTGTCGGAATGGATAAAGGCGAAACCGTGGCGCTGACCAAAGCGATGCGCGACTCCGGCGACCACGCGGATTTGTCGGCGTTCGGCGCTCTGTCGGTTGACAAGCACAGCACGGGCGGCGTGGGCGACAAAACATCGCTGATTGTTGCTCCGACCGTTGCGGCTCTCGGCGCAAAGGTTGCGAAAATGTCGGGGCGCGGGCTCGGTCACACGGGAGGAACCGTGGACAAGCTCGAATCAATACCAGGCGTTCTTACCTCGATGGAGCCGGACAGATTCACAGAGCAGGTGAAATCGGTCGGCGTCGCCGTTATCGGTCAGAGCGGCAATTTTGCCCCCGCAGATAAAAAAATTTATGCCCTGCGCGATGTTACGGCGACGATAAGCAGTATTCCGCTTATCGCTTCGAGCATTATGAGCAAGAAGCTCGCGGCGGGCGCGGAAACTATAGTTCTCGATGTCAAAACCGGCTCCGGTGCATTTATGCACACGCTTGAAGATTCGGAAGCTTTGGCAAAAGAAATGGTTGATATCGGCACAAGCTGCGGAAAAAAAGTCCGCGCGGTGATTACGAATATGGATATTCCGCTCGGCAACGCCGTCGGCAATTCGATTGAAGTGCTCGAAGCGGCAGAGCTTCTTTCGGGCAAGGACTCCTCCCCCGACCTTTATTCCGTGTGCGTTGAGCTTGCCGCGAATATGATTTCGCTCTGTTTTTCCAAGCGCATCGAAGATGCGAAAGCGGAGGTCGAAGATTGCATAAAAAGCGGAAAGGCGCTCGCAAAATTCAAGGAATGGATAAAGGCGCAGGGCGGCAATACCGAATTTATCGAAAAGCCGGAGCTGATATTCAAGCCGAAATTCGAAGCAAAGGTTCTCGCGCAAAGGGACGGCTATATTTCGCACATAAACACGGAGCTTGTGGGAAAATCCGCTTCGGCTCTCGGCGCGGGGCGCGAAAAGAAGGATGATGTAATAGATTTTTCGGCAGGCATCCGTATTGCGAAAAAGACGGGAGCGTATGTGAAAAAGGGCGACCTGCTCGCGACTCTCTACGCGGATGACAAGGGAAGAATTCCCGTGGCGGAGGAAATGTTTTTGTCGGCGTATGAGTTCTCGGAAAGCAAGCCGGACGACGCGGTTATTGTGTATAAAACAATAGGATAATCGGGGTAATATTTAAGCGGCGGAGATTTCTCTCCGCCGCTTTTTTGCACAATGGCGAAACTGCGGATTATTTCAGCGGGTATTTGTCTCCGAAGTTTACATGGTAAAGAAGATATATCGCATCTTCGGTGTTTACCTCACCGCTTCCGTCAAAGTCAATGGGCTGTGAAACAGGATACTTTGTCGGGAAGAAGATGTTGTAAAGGAGATATATCGCGTCGTCTGCGGAAACTCCCTCAACGCCGTCGATGTCACCCGGAACATAATTTCTTACGGTAATTACGGCGTTATTTTGCTTAATGAAATA
>JAZQOM010000054.1:0-4452 GCA_045627885.1 Eubacteriales bacterium | reverse complement strand
TGGCTACGATCCGACTTTTTTATCATTACGGCGCAAATAAGAATGAGATTGCGGCGAAGGAATATTGGGAGAAGATAAAAAAATAAGCCGTTGATTACACCAACAGCCACGCTGCATGATAAGATTCGAACTGCTTTGTTGTCTTCGTCGTGCTACGCTCGGATTTACGGAAAGTAAACCCGTCGCTTGCACTCCTTGACGCCTCGCATTTCGGCGTTCTGATGCGGCTTTATCTCCAACAGCTACTACTCCGCATACCCAAAATACCGCGGAATTTACATAAAGGAAATACTCATGGTCAAAGAAAAAACATTCAAAAAAGGCAGCAAAGCGTCGCTCCTGTGGTTTTTCCTGCGAGGGGCGAAGCTCATGTTTGCAATAAGTATAATATCCGCGGCGATATCGGCTCTTACCGATATGCTGATACCGCAGATAATCAGAGCGGCGGTCGATAACGCGGTCGGCGGCAAAAAGCCCGATTTCCCCGCCCTTGTGATGAAGCTTGTCGATTCACTCGGCGGCTTTTCTTATCTCGGGGCGCATCTCTGGATAATGGCGGTTGCCATACTGATAGTTGCCGCCGTCAAGGTGATATCGCAGTACATATTCCGCGTGAGCAACACAAAGGGCTCGGAGACTCTTGTCAAGAATATGCGCGATGACCTTTATTCTCACATCGAAAGACTGCCCTACGATTGGCACATGAAAAATCGCACGGGCGATATAATACAGCGTTGCACCTCCGACATCGACACGATGAAAAACTTTGTCTCGGAGCAGATGACATCCATATTCAGAATAGTGATAATGCTTGTCCTGTCCATGGTGTTTATGTTTTCGATGAACCCGCTTCTAACTCTTATTGCGCTTATACCGATGCCGATAATTATGCTCTATTCGTTCCGTTTTCACACGAAGATAGGCGAAGGCTTCGAAAAATGCGACGAAAACGAGGGCAAGCTCTCCGCGATGGCGCAGGAGAATCTCACGGGAGTTCGCGTTGTCCGCGCATTCGGCAGAGAGAGAAGCGAAATCGACCGATTTACCGCGCACAACGAATACTACACATCTCTTTGGGTTAATCTCGCAAAGATAATGAGCCGTTTTTGGAGTATTTCCGATGTACTGTCCAACACGCAGATTATGCTTGTCGTCCTGTTCGGCGCGGTCTTCTGCTTTAACGGCGATATGACGGCGGGCGAATACATCGCGTTCATATCGTATAACGCGATGCTTGTATGGCCTATCCGAATGCTCGGCAGAATGATATCCGAGCTTTCCAAAGCGGGGGTATCGGTCGGCAGAGTACAGTATATAATGGAATCCGACGAAGAAAAGGACGACGGGAACGCACAAACGCCGGAGCTTTCGGGCGACATTCGCTTTGAGCATGTAAGCTTTGCCTATGACGGCTACAAAAAAGTCCTTGACGACATAAACTTCGAAATGAAGGCAGGCACAACACTCGGCATACTCGGCGGAACGGGCAGCGGAAAATCGACGCTCATGCTGCTTCTTGACAGGCTTTATCCCGTCACCGAGGGCAGGATTACGATAGGCGGCGTCGATATAAATGACATAAAGCTCTCGCATTTAAGACAGAATATCGGCATGGTACTGCAAGAGCCGTTTTTGTTTTCGAGGACGATAGAGGAGAATATCGGCATCGCGCAGGACAAAACAGATTCGGATAAAATAAAAGAAGCGGCAAAGGCGGCTTGCCTTGACGAAGCGATAGAAAGCTTTTCAAAGGGATATAAAACCTTTGTCGGAGAGCGCGGAGTAACGCTGTCGGGCGGACAGAAGCAGAGGGCGGCAATAGCGCAAATGCTCGCAAAGGATACGCCCATAATGATTTTTGACGACAGCCTTTCCGCCGTCGACACCGAAACCGATGCAAAGATAAGGAGCTCACTCGAAGCCCGCTTCGGAAGCGCGTCGATAATTCTCATTTCGCACAGAATAACCACACTTTCCAAGGCGGATAAGATAATCGTGCTCGAAAACGGAAAGATAACCGAGCAGGGCACGCACGACGAGCTCAAAAACGCCCACGGAACTTATGCGAAAATATACGGCATACAGTCGTATTCGGGAGAGGGGGATGCTCTGTGAAGAAGCGCGACGAAGAAAAGAAATCGCTTCCCTTTTTCGGAATAGGAAAAGTCCTGCCGTTTTTGAAAAAGTATAAGTTAATGCTTCTTGCCATGGTCACCTGCGGACTGTGCGGAAGCCTTTTGGACATCGCAATACCGATGTTTCAGAGATATTCGCTCAATGTGTTTGTCGAAGGGCATACTCTTAAAACCCTGCCGTATTTTATCGCCGTATACATAGCCGCGATAATTATTGAGGGACTCACGAATTATGTTGCCTGCGCCAACGCCACGACGATAGAAGTCAGAATAAACAGGGATATGAGAAACGCGGCGTTCCGCCATTTGCAGACGCTTTCGTTTTCATACTTCAATCAAAACAGCGTCGGCTATATTCACGCCCGCATAATGAGCGACACATCGCGCATCGGAACACTCGTATCGTGGTCGCTTATGGACTGCGTATGGCATTCCACCTACCTTGTCGGCGCGATAATAGTCATGCTTTTCGTCAACTGGAAGCTTGCGCTCATGGTATTGACGATTGTGCCCGTGATAGTCGCTCTGTTTTCTCTGTTTCAGTCAAAGCTCGTCCGCGTAAACCGCGAGATAAGAGAGGTAAACTCCAAAATAACAAGCGATTTCAACGAGGGAATCACGGGCGCCAAAACGGTAAAGACACTTGTCATCGAGGACAAGATGGCAAACGATTTCCGCGCCGATACCGCGGATATGCGCAAAAAATCCGTAAAAGCGTCGCATCTGCGCGGACTTTTCTCATCGACGATGCACTTTGCGTCGTCGCTTGCGCTTGCAATAGTCTTATGGAGAGGCGGAATTCTTGCCGGCGAAGATGTGGGCACATTCTCTCTGTTTATGTCTTATGCGCAGGGAATGATGGAACCTGTAAGATGGCTTATCGACTGCATTTCCGACCTCATCACGACGCAGGTGAACATAGAAAGACTTTCAAAGCTGCTTGACACGGAATCGGATGTCACGGACAGTCCCGAGGTTGTAGAAAAATACGGCGACAGCTTTAATCCCAAAAAAGAGAATTGGGAAGAGCTTCGCGGCGATATAGAATTCGACGATGTAAGCTTCAGATACCCCGACAGCGACGACTATGTACTCGAACATTTCAATCTGAAGATTCCGTTCGGCTCGAATATCGCGATAGTCGGAGAGACGGGAGCGGGCAAATCGACGCTTGTCAATCTTGTCTGCCGATTCTTCGAGCCGACCGAGGGCAGAGTTTTAATTGACGGCAAGGACGCAAGGGAGCGCTCACAGCTTTGGCTTCATTCGTCGATAGGCTATGTGCTGCAGACGCCGCATCTTTTCTCCGGAACGGTAAGAGAAAATCTTTTGTACGGCAACCCCGACGCGACGGAGGACGATATAAAAAATGCACTGTCGCTCGTCAGCGCGGACAGTCTTATACAAAAGCTCGAGAATGGACTCGACACCGATGTCGGAGAGGGCGGCGATATGCTGTCCACCGGTGAAAAGCAGCTTATTTCGTTTGCGAGAGCCATTCTTGCCGACCCGAAGATACTCGTTCTTGACGAAGCTACCGCGTCGATAGACACGATAACCGAGCAAAAGATTCAGGGCGCGATAGATACCGTCATAAAGGGCAGAACATCGCTTGTCATAGCGCATCGGCTTTCGACCGTAAGGAATGCAGACTTGATTTTGGTAGTCGACAACGGCAAAATAATCGAACGCGGAACTCATTCTGAGCTTATATCAAAGCGCGGAAGCTACTACAAGCTGTACACAAGGCAGTATGAAGATGAGGCGACGACATCGGTTCTCGGGGAGAGGCATCGAGACTCACTGTTATAGTTTTAATCTTCGGCTACACCAGATATGACGGCACTCGAGAAACGCCGCATTACTTTGTTCCCGCAGGATGGTCTTCACTCGGACTTACGGACAGTAAGCCCTTCGTTTGCCCGCCTGCGGCGTTCTGATGCGGCTTGATTTCCCGTTATCGGTTTTATCACCAATTAATTTCAACATCGTAGGGCGACTATCAGTCGCCCGCTTTTTTATCATTTACGCCGCGGCAAATCGGGTGGCATAACCGCAATTCACGGCTTGCAGTTTCATTTTTCCGCCGATTGCTTTTGCGGATTATCCGCGCACACTCCGCCGCAGGGTGTCGACTGCATACAAAGCTCATTCTTTTTATCCGCGTCTGCGGCTCGCACGACAACCACATCGTCGCCGAGCTTTTCGCAGAATTTTGACGCAAGCTCAAAACGGTTTTGTTCAAAATCCGTAGAAAACATCTCCTTTATGACATAATTTTTGCCGCAAAGAATTTACATTATACAAATTTTATGGT
>JAZQOM010000053.1:0-9843 GCA_045627885.1 Eubacteriales bacterium | reverse complement strand
CTTTGCAGATGAGGCATTCCTCTTTCATTAAATCACATCCTTTGTTCTATGTAATTATATCACAAAGCATTTGAAATCTCAATACAGGCATAAAAAATGAGTGGATATAACCTCAAATCCGTTATATCCACTCGATATGGTCGCCGTTGAGTATGTATCGTGTGAGCCGATACCGGAGGTGACTTACACACCCGATATTTCGGCAGAGGCAAGAAAAGAGTATGCCGAGCGTGTGATGGCAAGGCACAAAGAAAAAACGGAGCAAGCGTAATGCTTGCCCCGTACATATGATTATTAAGGTTGTTTTTGCTCTGCAGCACGGATGAAACTCGCAGCATCTTGCATATCTTTGCTTGTTGTGGGATTCGCAAGAGACCCCAACTGCGCATCAAAATACACGGAACGAACCCCGTTGTAATCAAACATGTACATTTTATTAACTCGGTTGTTATTTCGCGTAAAAGTTAAGCAGTTATTGCTGTTGATATTAAGATTAAGAAGCGTTTTCGTAATTGCGGTATTAAAAATAAGCAATCTCGGGCTATGAAGTTCTTTAATGTATTTTTCCAAATTACATTTGAATTTGTTAAGATAAATTTTTGCATCTGGAGTATTAGCGGGTGTGCAGAATTTTTTTGAATGATAAGGAATCACATCAATATTTATCACATGGTTTTGAAGTACATTGTATTTTCCTTCTCTGTTTTGTACTTGTTCTCCGGTCAAGTTTTGTATGAGTCCCCATATTCTGTTGGAGTACTCGTAATATGGACTTCTTAAACCATTGTTGTAAAATTCTGTGAAAAAATTATTTAAAAACCCGAAGTAATCTCTCTTTTTTAAGGTTTCTTCTGTTATGTTACCATTATCATTCCAACCGGGATTTGCACCTATAATTACAATCATATCTTTTTTTTCTAAATCTCCGGCGTAATATGTAGGCATAAACGATGACTTGAAACAACAATCACCGGCAAATCCCATAGCAGTGGAAAGATTATCAACTTTCTTTTGATACCCGTTATAGTCATTACGAAATTCTTCAAGATCTTTTTTGGCGTCAACAATAATTTGCATACAGCACACCAACTTTCAAAAAAATGAGTGGATATAACCTCAAATCCGTTATATCCACTTGATATGGTTGCGGGGGTGGGATTTGAACCACACGACCTCCGGGTTATGAGCCCGACGAGCTACCAAGCTGCTCTACCCCGCGGTATTTAATTGGTGCCGGAAACCGGGGTCGAACCGGCACGGGATTTGTGTCCCACGGGATTTTAAGTCCCGGGCGTCTGCCAATTCCGCCATTCCGGCATATCTTTTCGGCAACGCATATTCTATCACAGAAAAGCGCTCTTGTCAACCTTTTTACAAAATTATTTTATTTTTGTATTCCGTGCTTTATATCTGTTTTACGCGATTATTCTCAGATTTTGACGATTTTTGACTTTTGAAAAGCAAAGCCCGCTAAACGCCGAGTGTTCCAAGGACTCTCGCCAAGCGATATTTTCATAGACGGCGCTTGGGCGGAACACATCGCCGTTTCATCTTGTAAAAACCAACCGAACAGAAAAACAGGTTGACTTTTTTGTCAGCCTGCTTTTTGTTCGGTGCGCTTATTCACCGCTTTATTGTACCGCAAACTCTCCGTAAGAACACGCTGAATATGCGCAGGCTTTGTTATCGCCAACCTGCTTTTCATTTTTTCGCCTCTTTTTTACAAAAATATCTTTTATTTATTGTAGAACATAAAAAGAGAAAAGTCCTGTGCTGTCAGCACAGGACTCAGTCTGCTGACAAAGTCAGCAGACTGACAGAGTACTGAAAACGAAGGGATATTTTTCGTTCTTTTCTTCGTCGGCGTAGAAATGTACGACAGAGGAAAAGAACGGAAAAGGCAATAATGACGGGCTAATAAAGCCCGTCATTCCTCTTTTTTGAACCTGTGTTTAATTTTTTACAGTTTACAAAAAATTTTTTTATAAAAATGTACTTATTGCCGGTAGAACGAGTTTGTCAGTGCTCTGAGTCCTGTGCTGTCAGCACAGGACTTTCAATATATCAGGTTAATTTGGTGCGAAAAGCTCTATTTTCCCTGTATGCAGAGCTTTTTGTCGAGTCCGGTCAAAGAGAAGATGCTCAAAATTTCCGCTCCGACATTTACAAGCTCGAAGGAAGCGCCGAACTCCTTTGCTTTTCTGTGGCTTGCGACGACCTGGCGAAGTCCTGAGGATGCGATGTATTCGACTTTGTCAAAGTCGAGAATTATCGCCTCCGCCGATTCTATTGCGTCGATTACCGCGCCGAGCTCCGGTGACGAAACCGTATCAAGCCATCCGTCGAGAGCTATTGTTATTCTGCCGCCGTCATTGTTTGTTGTAATGTTCATTTGTTTTCCTCCCCGAAATATTTTGTGAGTGTAAGTACATTTTTGCCGTCCTTATACTCGTAATTTATATCGTCAACATTCGATACCGTGATGAACTTCCCGAGCCCGCCTATCTGCGTGTCGAGGTCGTAGTCCTCCGGAATCTCAACCTTCTCGAGCGGATTGAATTCCATTCCGCCGTCCTCGAAGCGAAGCATTATTCTGTCTGATACCGCAACCGTAAACTTAATCTTTTCGCCCTCGGGAACGCCGCTCGGATAAGCGTACGAGCAGATATTTACAAAGCATTCCTCTGCGGCAAGGCAGAGCGCAAGCTGTTTTTGCCTTGTTATCGGCAGCGAAAGAATCTTTGCCTTTATCTTCGCCATTTCGTGAATATCGACATCAAGCAAAAGCTCCTCTGTGTCCTTTACGGTAAGCGTCAGAATGGTGATATCGTCGTGCTGTTCGTTTCCGTCGGAAAAGCTTGCGACATTGTCGCAGACAAACGAAACAAGGTCTTCGGCTTTGGAATCCTTAAACCTTGCAAAGCTCTCCTCAAGCCGCTTTGTGCCGTAAAATTCATTTTTGCCGTTTGTCGCCTCGGTCACTCCGTCGGTGTATAGGAATATCGTTTCGCCCGCGCTTAATTTTTCGGTATACTGCGTGTACTCCTCACCCTCGAAAAGCCCGAGCAGCGTTCCCGCGGGGGCGTCGAGCGCGCGAATGCTTTCGCCCACTATATACGGCGGATTGTGTCCGGCGTTTGCGTAAGTCAGCGTTTGCTTTTTGCTGTCGTATATTCCGAGGAAAGCGGTCGTAAAGAGCAACGATTCGTTGTTATGCGAAAGCGTGTTGTTCATTCTCTTTAATATCTCCGCAGGCCCGATATCGTACTTTGCGTACTCTCGTATCAAGGTGAGCGTTATCGCCATATATATCGCCGCCGAAACTCCCTTTCCGGAGACATCCGCGATTATCATAAGCACACGATTTTCGTCGAGCGGAGTGTAGTCGTAGAGGTCGCCGCCGACATCTTTTGCGGGTTTCATCATCGCGCGGAATTCATAGTTTCGGGATATGAGGTGCCGCTTCGGCAAGAATCCGAGCTGAATTTTTGCGGCGATGTCGAGCTCGGTCTGCCTTTTTGCGCTGTCCCTCGTCAGAGAATCTATGTTGTTCACATAGTTTTCAATCTCGCCCGTCATCTTGTTGAACGCTGTCGCTATCATCGCGAATTCCCTCGTTTCGCCGCCGTCAAGCTTTTCGCCGCTTCTTATGCCGTTAGATACATATTCGCTCATCTTTGCGCTGACTTTTTCGGCAGGAGCTGAAATCTTGCGCTTTATGATTGTATATGCGACGAAATACACTCCGATATTGACGACCAGAGCGCCGAGTGCCGCAAACAAAAAGGCTTTGTTAATCTGTGCGTATATGGTGCGGTACGATGTGTCCACCGCGACAAATGCGCGCTCTCCGCGGCTGTCTCCGCCGTAAGCCACGGTGGTAAACTCGTGCCCGTATTCGTTATTTGCGGAAAAATGCCCGAATATCTTTTCTCCCCTCATCACCGCAAGCTCCTCTTTGTTTGCGGTATAGGGCACGGTCTTGCCCGTGAACTCATAGTTATAATTGTAGTCGCCGTTTTTTACGAGCTTTTCATCTTCTCTGTTATACGATACCGCGATATAGGTCTTTGTGTTGTTTTCCGTGTCGAGAGTGTAGATGTACGCGTAATCTATATCATCGTACCAACTGCATATATAGTCGCCGTAAAATCGCAAAGACTCGGCGTTCTCCTCGGAAAACGAGCCGTCTCCAGTGGTATTGGCAAACACGGAGATATCCGTGAACATACTGACAACGGCATTGGAATAGGTCTGCGAATGCGAATACACTATTCTGCTGACGAGAATGTATGTTCCCGCAAAAAGCAGTATCAGCGCCGCGACAAGCAGGTGCATCAGCTTGCGTGATACCATTCTTGCTAATGAGCGTTTTTCCATTGTCGCAACTCCTTTGCTAAATCCATTTGAATAAATTTCGCCGTTTTGTCTTGCGTGCAGACGGAAATTGCATAGCCGTCGGCGTCCGTACATTCCGCAAAACAAAAATCGGATATCCCGTCTTCCGTTCTTGCGCCGATTTTATCGGAAAATGTTATCTCAAACGACGAAAGCGGCTCTCTTAAGCCCTTGCCCGTCGCTTTTATATAGCTTTCCTTTAGCGTCCACAGACGGAAAAACAGCTTGTTCTTTCTCTCCCTGTCCGCCTCTTTTTCTATAAGTGCGTATTCGTTTGCGTGAAAGAATCGCTTTGCGATATCCGTGTCTGCGTCCCTTATCGTTTCGATATCGCAACCGAGCTCTTTTTTTGAAACGGCGCACATCACAAGCTTTCCAGAATGGGAAAGATTGAAGAAAAGCTCTCCGTCTTCCATATACGGCTTGCCGTCGGGACTTTGTGCAAAGCTTTTATCGCTTATGCTTATGCCCTCTCTCTCAAGAGCCGCCGCAAGAAGCGCCCACGCGCCGACCGATAAAAGCCTGTCTTTTTCAAACCGATATTTTGCCGTGCGCGCCTTTCTTTCCTCGGGCATTATCCCGTATGCCGCGCCGTAAAGCGCGGCATCGGAAAGAACACTTACATCCGCAAAATATACCGATGTTACTCCGTTTGGCATCAAAGCTCCTCCGTATCGGCAATATTGAAGTAGTCGAGCGTCATTATGCTGTTGATTGCCCTCTCGAGATATGCGTCATCGACCAAGGGCCATGAGAATCCTATGCGGTAGAGGATATTTGTTGTAAACAGATTATCCGTGTCAACGGAATGCGCATCCTTGATGTCGTAGGCGGCAAGTCCGTTGAGCGCCTTGTTTATGCTGCTGTCGCCGAGCTTTGCGCGGAATTCCTCGTAATACTTTTCGTCCTGCTCGGGATAGATGTTGATTCCGTTTCTCACACAGGCGTCGATTATCTTCATCTCGTCAAAGCCGTATCTGTTGTTTGCGTTGAACGCGGTAAAGCAGTCGTTTGTTCCGGCAAGCAGAACCACTGCTCTTGCCGTGCAGTCAACGGGCGAAAAGCTCATCGGGTCGGTCATGTGGCTTATCGGATATTTGCCCATCATCGCAAAGCCCCTTATGCCCGACAAAAACATATTCGTCTCCATATTTACCTGGAATTCTCCGTCGCTGTGGCGTCCCATAAGGTTGCCGACTCTGACAATCTTTGCGCGGAGTCCGTCTTTTTCTATCGCGTCGAATATTCTCGTTTCCGCCTTGTATTTCGAGAGAATGTACTTGTTGTCCATGCTGTCTATCATAAACAGCTCGTTTTCGTGCATACGAATCTGCTTTTCATAGCTTTCCGCAGTGTGAATGCCGGGTACCGATACCGTGGATATCTGGACAAGCCTTATTCCGCGGCGTTTGCATATCGAGATAAGATTCTCGACGCCGTTTACATTTATTCTCTCGAGAATGTCGTCGTCCGCAAAATGCTTGACGCACGCGGCGGAGTTTATCACCGTGTCTATCGGCAGGTCTTCGAGAGTCTTTTCGAGCGTCGGGTCGGTTATATCCGCGTCGATAAGCGTTATTCGGTCGCGGAGCTCTTCGTCAAAGCCCTTGCTGAAATAGTAGACGAGCATCGTTTTGAGTCTCTTTTCGGGGCTTTCGTATGTTCCCTTGCGGACAAGACAGTAGATGTGTCCCTTTTCGATTTCGAGAAGCTCCTTGAGCATGTGGATTCCCAAAAAGCCGACCGCGCCGGTGAGAAGAACATTTCCGAGCGGCTCTCTCTTTACCTCTGCCGAATATTTGGTGACATTGTGCTCAAGCGCGGGACGGCTCTTTTCGTTTATTTTTATTTCCGCTTCCGCTTTCTTTTTGCCGATATCCCTTGCCTCTATGAATTCGGACAAAAGCTCCGGCGTGGGATTATCGAAGATATCGCCGTACTTGACCTCTATTCCGTCGGACATGAGAAGCATCGTCACCTTCGATGCCGAAAGCGATGTGCCGCCGAGCTCAAAGAAGTTGTCGTCCGCATAAATCTCCTCTGTGCCGAGAACCTTTTTGAATATATCGCAGAGCTTTTGTTCAAGCGACTGCTTTGCGGCGCGTCTTCCCGACTTCTTTTTCTGTGTCTTGGTTATCTCGGGAAGCGCCTTTTTGTCTATCTTGCCGTTAGGCGTCATCGGCATAGCGTCAAGCTGCATTATTGCCGCGGGCACCATATAGTAGGTGAGCTTCGTCTTCATAAACGCGGTGAGAGCGTCGAGGTCAACGGGCTCCGTTGCCGTAAAAAACGCCGCAAGATAGTCTTCGCTGCCGTTGTTTCTGACAATTACCTTGCTCTGCTTTACGGAGCTGTACGCGCACATTACATTTTCTATCTCGTCAAGCTCAACGCGGAAGCCGCGGAGCTTGACCTGATTGTCGATTCTGCCGCAGAAGTCTATTTCCGCGTCGCCGTTAAGCCTTACCGAGTCGCCGCTGTGATAAGCGGGCAGTCCGCGCAGCGTGAAGAACGATGCCGCGTTCTTTTCGGGAAGCTTGACATAGCCTCTGCCGACGCCCGCGCCGCAGATTATCAGCTCTCCCGCGCCGTACGGGGGCAGAATGTTGCCGAAGCCGTCAATTACGAACATCTTGACATTTCCGGTCGGTCTGCCTATCGTTATCCCCTCTCCGCTGAAAAGCACCTTGTCGGAACAGCATATCGTCGTCTCGGTCGGGCCGTAGCCGTTTATGAGCTGAATCGAGGGCGCGACTTTTTTGAGCGAATAGTACAGCGACGGCGGATAAGCCTCCGCTCCGCATACCGTGGTGACAAGATTTTTGAGCGCCGGCTCCATCTCGGGGATTCCGAGCAGATTGTTGATAAACGACGGCGTGCAGGTCATCATTCTGACATCGTGCTCGAGCATACGGTTTCGCAAGGTCATCGGGTCGTGCTGTTCGTCCTCCGAGCAGATGTAAAGATGCCTTCCGTGGCAGAGCGCAAGATATATCTCGTATATCGACATATCAAACGAAAGCGAGCTTATGGAAATTACGCTTCCGCTCTTGCCTTCCTTGAAGTATTCCATATCCCTTGCGTCGGTCTGAACAAAGTTTGAGAGGTTGCGATGCTCTATCATCACTCCCTTGGGAGTGCCGGTGGAGCCCGATGTGTATATGCAGTACGCGAGTTGCTCGGGAATAATCTCGACGCCGGGATTCTCTTCGTTTTTGCTTTCGCCGTAAATATTCTCCACGGTGTATGCCGTGTAGCTCTTGTTTTCGGCAAAAAGCTCTCCCTTTGCGGATTTTATCGCGTCCGTCGTGAGCACGATTGCCGTGTCGGAGTTTGTAAGACAATAGTCAAGTCTGTCGTCGGGATAGCTCGGCAGCATAGGCAGAAAAGCTCCGCCCGCCTTCATGACGGCAATTTCCGCAACTATCGCGTCAACCGTTCTCTCAAACAGAATTCCGACGCAGGTCTCTCTCTTTACGCCGAGCGAAATAAGATAGTTTGCTATTCTGTTTGCCCTTGCGTTGAGCTGTGCAAAGCTTGCGCTTTCGCCTGCCGCGCTTACCGCGGGAGCGTCCGGCGTGACTTTTGCGTACTTTTCTATAAATTCGTGACAGTAGGTGTTTTCGACGCGGATATCGCTTGCGTTGAGCTTTGCGTACTGCTCCTCTGCCTTATCCGAAAGAAGCGATACATCCTTTATAAGCTGTACCTTGCAAAGATTCTGTGCCGCCGCGTCCAAAGCGTATGCAAACGCCTCGGCAAACGCCTTTGAATAACAGTCCTTCTTGTATTCCACGGTGTACACAAAACTGCCGCCGCGAATAAACAGGCTGACGCTTATCGGAGCCTTTGCCGTGTCGAGAGCGAGCACGACGGGCTCTGCTTTTTTGCCGCAAAGACTGTCGAAGCTGAATTCTTCTCCCTGATATACGAATATGATATCCGCCTTTACGCCGTATTCGGAAGCAAGCTCCGAGAACGGCACGGCGTCGTTTGTCATGCTGTCGGATATCTGCCTTTGCATTCCGGATATAAAGTCTTCGGTCTTTTGAGCGCCGGTGATATTTGCGGCAACGGGAAGCGTCTTTACGAGCATGGCAACGGAATTTGCCGTTCTGGAGTCGCTTCTTCCGTTATATACCGTCGCGTATGAAACGCTCTCCTTTGCGCAGAATTTTGCAATAACAAGCGAAATTGCCGCGTTGAAATACGCATTCTGCGTAATTCCGTGCTTTTCGCAGTATTCGCATACCGTGCCGATATCCGAGCCGACAACATCAACGCTCTCTGCGCCGCCGTTTTTGTTCTCGGGCTCTTTTTTGGGAAGGCATCCCGTATCACAGCCCGAAAGAAGCTTCTTCCAATATTCTCTTGCGTCCGCAAAGCTTTGTCCGGAGCGCTGTTCTTCGTCGGCAAGAGCCGCCTCGTATCCGGTAAAGCTCTCTTTTTCGGGATTTTCGCCTGCGTAAGCTCTGCTTATGTCGGATAAGAAGATGTTTTCGGATGTTCCGTCACTCACTATGTGATGGAAGTCCATAAACAGATAGTTTCCGTCGGGAGTTTCGTATATCGCAAGCCTGTAAAGCGGACTTTCCGTGAGCTTGTACGGGCGCACGAGCTCCGAAGCGGGCGGCAGGATTGCGCACTTTATTACGGGAACGCTTATCTTTTCGCCGTCGTTTCTTCTTGCCCTTATACTGCCGTCGGCGGCGGTGAACAGTCTTGTCTTGATGTACGGATGCGCGTCCGCGGCAAGGCTTATCGCGCTTGCGAGCTTTTCAAGCTCCAATCCCTCTCCGAGCTTTACCAAAATGGGCATATTATACATTGTGCCGTCGGGATATGCCATACATTCGACAAATACGCCGTTCTGGTTCTCCGAAAGCGGATAGTCGTCCATAAGCTCATAGCCCTTCTGCACGGCAGCCGCGTTTATGAATTTTTCGAGCTTCTTTACGGTATCGTTTTCCTTGATATCCCTTATCTTTACCGTCACACCGAAAAGCTTTGCTATGCTTACATTGAGCTTTACCGCGCCTATTGATGTGAGTCCCGCATCGTAGACGCTCGTGTTTATGCCGAAGCTCTCGTGCCCGATAACCTCCGCTATCGCGCCGAAAATCTGCTTCTGCGTCTCATTTTCGGGCGGAGTTGTATCGTCCGCCTTTCTTTCGGGAACGGGCAGAACCTTTTTGTTGACCTTGCCGTTCTGGTTGAGCGGAATTTTGTCTATTCTCACCGTTACGGCAGGTACCATATACGGGGGCTTTTCGGCTCTTATGAATTCGCCGAGCGCGTCCGTGTCAATCTCGTCGTCGGTAACGACATAAGCCGCGATGAATTTTCCGCCCGCAGGGTCATCGAACGCGGCAACGGTCGCGTCCTTTATTCCGTCAAAGCGGCGGATGACCTCCTCCACCTCGGTAAGCTCGACTCTGAAGCCTC
>JAZQOM010000052.1:0-17221 GCA_045627885.1 Eubacteriales bacterium | reverse complement strand
TACAAATGTACGACAGAGGAAAAGAACGGAAAAAGGCAATAATGACGGGCTTATAAAGCCCGTCATTCCTCTTTTTTGAACCTGTGTTTAATTTTTACAGTTTACATAAAATCTTTTTTATAAAAATGTACTTATTGCCGGTAGCACGAGTTTGCCAGTGCTCTGAAAGCCTCGACAGAGGCTTTATTTTTTACACTTTTATATTGAATATATATCCCGCGGCAATTCCCACTGCGGCAGATGAGCAAATAATAATTATCGGGTGAACCTTTTTGAACGCGGCAACGACTGCGGCGGCGAATATAACAAGGCAAACATAAAACGATATATCGGAAAATACCGAGAGCGATAATCCGCCCGAGAAGAATACCGTCTGTGCCACGGTGATAAGCGCAGAAGCTATAAGTCCGACAACAGCGGGACGAAGTCCCGACATACATCCAGCAACAACCGTGCTTTCCTTAAATTTCGCATAGCACTTCGCGACTATGAGAATTACCAAAAACGACGGGAGCACTACTCCGAGCGTTGCGCAAAACGCTCCGAACAATCCGCCCTTTGTCATACCTATATAGGTTGCCATATTTACCGCAAAGGGGCCGGGCGTACTCTCACTCACCGCAATAAAATTAACAAGTTGAGAGCTTTCAAGCCAATTATGAGCCTCTACCTCTGCCTGCATAAGCGGGAGCATGGCGTATCCGCCGCCGAAAGTAAATAGTCCTATCTTGAAGAATGTCAAAAAGAGCTGAAGAAAAATACTCATTTCTCTTTCCTCCTTGCAATAAGCGAGGAAACAAGACCGCAAACGGCGCAACCGATTATTACATACAGGACAACATTGGTATTGAATACTTCCGAAGCCACAACGGTTGCAACAAGGGCAAATCCCATAATTATATATGCGACAGCGCCTTTTTTGCACTGCTTATACATCGAAACAAGCGCTTTGACAAGAAGCGCGAGCACTCCGGCTCTTATTCCCATAAAAGCATATTTTACCGCAACAATACTTTGAAATTCGTTAATCACAAAAGAAAGCGCGATAATTATGACAAACGACGGAAGCACTATCCCCACAGTTGAAAAGAAAGAGCCCCAGAATCCGCATACGCGATATCCGACAAAGGTCGCAGAATTTATTGCAATAGGACCCGGAGTCGATTCCGCTATTGCGATAATGTCGAGAATATCCGAATCGTCAAGCCACTTTCTTCTTGTGACTACCTCCTCTTTTATAAGAGGAATCATCGCATATCCGCCGCCGAATGTAAACGCCCCTATCTTAAAAAAGACGGAAAACAGCGTTAACAACAGCTTAAATTTTCCTTTGCCCGTTTTATTCATATAAAGCCTCTGTTACTCTTCGTCATCAAAATTCAAAACCGCGTCAAAGCTTGTGCAATCGGAAATAAATTCTTTTTTCACCGAGAAAAGAAGCATCTCTCCGTTATACATATTATTTTCTTCATTCGTTTCGGTTATATATGCGATAAAGCTGCCGTTTCCAACGGCGATATCGTAAAGCTTGTAGTTTTTGTCATACGACGGAATATATGCCGCAAAATAAGTCTCATTCTCATTTATACTTATTTTCGGCAAAGCGTCTGAGTATTCGGCATAGAACTCCGAAATCGCCTTTTCGCCGTCGAATTTGAATATCGGGATATGGCGAACACTGCTTATTGAAAGCTTAGCGGAGTTAAGGCAACCGAAGTAAAGCGGAGAAATTGTGGATGTGTTGTCGGCATAATAGCTCTCTATACCCGATATGCGTGGAGTATCGTCCTCCGATATGTTGCAAACAAGAACCTCTCCCGACTTTTTGAATAAGAAAATGAGATTGTATTTCTCTTTGTTAAATTCAAAGCTGATTTTCTTTGCGTATCTTATACTCTGCCTGAATCTTACGGCATTATTGCCGCCGATAAGACTGTCAAAATTCTCTTTTGTCGGCGTAAAAGCTTCAAGCTCTCCAAGCTCATTCCACGAGGAAAGTTCCGGCGCGACACCGTCATCCATATTCCAATAGAGCTTTCCGTCTGAGAAATAAAACTGCGGATGAAAGCCCTCATCTATGTACATCTCGGGATAAACATATCTTGAAAACTGAAAACTTTTGCCGTCCTCGGAGAATTCATACACGATGGGAGTATAAGAATTGCCTCCGCTTGGCTCATTTGTGTTTTCGGTCTTTATCTCTGTTTTCGCACACGATACGGATATGAGCATAAGAATCAAGGATAAGATTACAGCCGATAATTTGATAGATACCTTCATATTTTCTCCATGTCACAGTTCAAGAGCGAGCTTTGAAAGCATATCGCTTAAGCTCTCGCTGACCATATATGTTTTATTATCTGAATAAAAAGTCTTAAATTGTCGCAAAGACCGAGCTCTTCGACAATCTTGCCCGTATCCTTTTCCATATATATCACCTAATTGGGATTTTATCATAAGGAAAAAAATATGTCAACTGTGCTGTGTGCATAAGGCTTATAAAAAAACGAGCGGAAGACTGTTTATAAAAATATACTGTAAAATCAGTCCGACTGTCGTAAAGTATTTCGGTGACAAGAAGTGGTTTGTCGGATTTTTCAAAGCAAAGCTCGACCGATTTGTTATAAAGCTTAAATCAAACGGCTTTTGCGATACACCGTACGATGATATAAATTGGAAAAAAGAATGAAGTAAAAGTAAGGCGGCAGATATTTCTGCCGCCTGATTTATTGAACAAGTTTTTATTCCTTTTTCGTTTTATACAGCGCAAGTGCAACAGCAAACGAAAGTGCAAAAGCCGCGATTGCGGCAATAAGCAGTATCACCGAAAACGGAATTTTTTGAATAATCGACGCGATATTTACTCCAACTCCGCCCTTATCCGACGGAATATTTATAAAAGATATAATTCCGAGAGCCGCGCAGGTAACGGCTATGCTGACAATTCTCCCCTTAGCCGCGCCGAATCTTAACACAAACGGCAGATTTATCGCCGAAGATATAAGCGCGACGGCAATAACAATCATGGCACAAGAAAGTATCATACTTGCCGAAAACGATTCTGTCGCCGCCATTTTAACAGCATTTGCAATAGCGGTGAACACTCCCGTAAACGCCGCAAGAATCATCGATATCGCATACTTTGACGCAACAAACGCGGTATCGGAATACGGCAAAGTCTTGCGATACTCATTCCATCTGTCATGTTCGTCGTATGCGATAAGCGTTGAAGGAATTATTCCGACAATAAACGCCGGATAAAACATAAAAAACAGATTATTGTTACCGAAAAGCGCCGACAGAGTAAAAACTACTACAATTATAAAATACATTCGGCAGTTTTTTATTATCGAATAATAATCCTTGAGCATCAGTCCTCTCATAAAGCGCCGCCCTCCTTCGCCATAACAAGAAAAAGCTCTTCTATGCTGATAGGATTTACTTTCAATCCGGAAATCTCGGATTTTTTGACAACAAGCTCCACTCCGTACGGCGTTTCTTTTTTGTGAACTATCGCTTTCTCGGGAATTTCGTGTAAATTCTCTTTTGCGCAGATAATCGCGCCGTATCGTGAAAGAAGCTCATCCTTTTCATCGGAAAGCATAAGCTTTCCTTTTTTCAAAAATACTATATAATCGCATATTTTTTCGAGGTCGCTGACTATGTGTGAAGAAATCAGTATCGAATGGTCTTCCTTCCGCGTAAAGTCCCAGAAAAGTCCGAGAACTTCATCTCTTACGACGGGGTCAAGTCCGTTTGTCGCTTCATCCAAAATCAGAAGCTTTGCGTTGTGCGACATAGCTATCGCGATGCCGAGCTTCATCTTCATTCCGCGTGACATCTCGGAAAACTTTTTGTTTTTCGGAACAGAGAGCTTTTCAAGCAATCTGTTGTATTCGTCATCGTCCCAATGCGCAAAGCTGCGCCGCATAATATTTGCCGTTTTCTTTGCATCGAGATATGACGGTATGCCCACTTCATCCGGAACAATGCCGATATCCTCTTTCATAAGACACATATTCTGCGACGAGTCTTTTCCGAAAAGCTTTACCGTGCCGGAATCCTTTTCGAGAATGCCGAGTATCAGCTTTATTACAGTGCTCTTCCCCGCTCCGTTTTCGCCTATAAGTCCCATTATACAACCGCTCGGAAGCACAAGGTCTATCCCGTCAATCTCGAAATCTTTGAAGCTCTTTCTCAGATTTTTTATCTCTATCGCGTTCATTTATATTCCTCCAATCCGAACAATATTACATCTGTAAGCTCTGCTTTTGAAAGTCCGCAGAGCTTTGCAAGCTCTATGATTTCATCTATATTGTTATCTATTTTTTTTAGATTTTCCTCTCTCATAAGCTCCGAATTAAGCCCCGACACATAACATCCTTTTGCGGGAACAGTATAAATGTATCCGTCCTTCTCAAGCTCATCGTAAGCTCTTTTCGTTGTAATAAAGCTTATCCGCAGGTCTTTTGCAAGCCCGCGTATTGACGGCAAAACTTCGTTTTCGGCAATTTTGCCGTCGATTATCTGCTGCTTTATCTGCGAATATATCTGGTCGTATATAGGTATGCCGCTTTTATTGTCTATCAGTATATCCATAAAACACTCCTATAACTGTATATGTAGTATTATATACAGTTATAACAGTTTTGTCAAGAAAAAATCCGACCGTACGGTCGGATTTTTTACATTTTATATTACTTTAATCAAACAGCTTGCCGGGATTGAGAATCGTGTGCGGGTCGAAAGCCGCCTTTATTCCCTTCATCAGTGCAATTTGCTTATCGCCTACGGTTTCGCGCATATACTGCTTTTTAGCATATCCGATGCCGTGCTCACCGGAAACAGTTCCGCCGAATTCACGGGATTTTGCGTACATACGCTCAAACGCGGTTGCAAGAGAAGTCTTCCACTCTGCATCGGAAAGCTCATCGCGGCAGATGTAGACATGGAGGTTGCCGTCTCCGGCGTGGCCGAAGCTCGGAATTCTCAAGCCGAGCTCTTTTGCGAGCTCGTGAGTATATTCGATAAACATAGCTACCTTGTTACGCGGAACAACGACATCGCATTCGTCCATCTCTGTTGTAGAAGCCTTTATGGCTTCAAGGAATGCGCCGCGTGCCTTCCAAACGGAATCTCTGCGCTCTTCGGTGTCAACGATATAAGCATCGTGAGCGCCGTTATCCATGCACAAATCGGCAACGGACGAAAGCTCTTTCTCAACAACGCTCTTGTCGGAGCCGTCAACGGTTAAGAGCAGATAAGCGGGAGAACGCGTATCGGGGAATTTCTTTCCGAGATATTCCTCGGAGAAAAGAATCGTGCCGCGTTCAAAGAACTCGATTGCGGTAAGAGAAGCCATGCTCTTTACGAGAATCGGAACCATCTCTATTGCCGCTTCTACCGATGCAAACGGTACAAGAAGGCTTGTCGTAACCGTGGGAAGCGGTATAAGCTTAAGCGTTGCTTCCGTTATTACGCCGAGAGTACCTTCGGAGCCGACCATAAGGTCAAGCAAACTGTATCCCGTGCTGTTCTTGACCATCTTTCCGCCGAGCTCAACAACCTCGCCGGTGGGAAGAACAACTGTAAGTCCCATAACATAGTCGCGCGTAACGCCGTACTTAACTGCACGCATTCCGCCTGCGTTTGTGCTGATGTTACCGCCGATAGTAGCCGATTTTTCACCGGGGTCGGGCGGATAAAGGAAATTATGCTCTTCCGCAAAAGCCGCAAGGTCCATCAAAAGAACGCCGGGCTGAACGGTTACCGTAAGATTTTCTTCATCAAGCTCGAGAATGTTGTTCATTCCGGTTGTTTCGAGCATTATGCCGCCTTCCAAAGCGACGGCGGAGCCGACAAGACCTGTTCCGCTTCCTCTTACGACTACGGGAAGAAGATGCTCATCCGCATATTTCATTACTGCGGCAACCTCTTCCGTAGACATAGCACGGACAAGAACATCGGGCATTCTGCGAATGCCGCCGAGCTCGTCGTGGCTGTGTTCTTCGCTTATCGCGTCACCTGTAAGTACACGGTCGGCGGCAACAAGACCGCGAAGATTTTCTATATCTGCAGTTGTTATCTTATTGTACATTGCGCGCCTCCTTGATTTTACTTACAAGCTCGGGAACGATATCGTAAAGATTTCCGACAAATCCGTGATGAGCAATATCGAATATCGGTGCGTTGGGGTCACTGTTTATCGCTATTATCATATCGGAAGAACGCATTCCTGCTGCGAACTGAACAGAACCGGAAATACCGAGCGTAATAATCAGCTTCGGCTTAACCGTACGACCCGAAAGACCTATCTGCTTCTTTGCGTCAAACCAGCCGCATTCGATAAGAGGTCTTGTGCAAGCCATTTTAGCGCCGATGAGGTCGGCAAGCTCTTCAATCATCTTAAGGTCATCCTGAGAACGAACGCCGCGTCCGACTGCCACTATCGTTTCGGCATCGGATATATCGGCTTCGCCCTTCTGATGAATAACCTCGAACACTTCGGTTGCGCCGAGATACATCTTCTCGTCCATTTTCATCTGCTCAATCACACCGTGAGGCTCAGCCTTTTCGGGAGCGGAGAAAATCTTATAACGGACGGTGCAGAACTGCGGACGCGTACGCGGAGTGACAATCTGTGCCATGATATTGCCGCCGAAAGCGGGACGAATCTGGACAAGGTCGGTGTTCTCTTTCATTTCGAGAACGGTACAGTCTGCGGTAAGACCTGTATGAACTCTTGCCGCTACCTTCGGTGCAAGAGAACGGCCGAGCAGAGTTGCTCCGACGAGAATAGACGAGGGCTTGACCTTCTGAATCATATCGGAGAAAGCATTTGCGTAAGGCGTTATAACAAATTCCGCAAGTCTTTCATCGTCATAGACAAATACTTTATCCGCACCGTATTTGAGAAGCTCGTTTGCGGCATCGGAAAGCTTGCTTCCGATAAGAAGCGCATACACGGGATGTCCCGTTACTGCGGCAAGCTCTTTTGCCTTGCCGAGAAGCTCAAGAGATACGGGATGAAGCTTTCCTCCGTTTGCCTCCGCAAACACGAGGACGCCGCGCCATTCGTCTTTGTTGCAGGAAAGTGAAGGCTTATCCTCTTCAAAGGTTATGGCACCCTCGGGGCCCTTGCGTACGCACATTTTGCACATTTTGCAGGCGGAGTTAATAGAAAGCTTATCTCCATCCCAGGTTATAGCGCCAAAGGGGCATATTTCGCAAAGTTTTTTAGCCGCCTCGGCGTCGATTTTTTCTTTATGTATTATAAGTCCCATCTTGTCCTCCTCAAATGTATTTGCGCTCGGAAAGCAGTTCATAAAGCTCTCCGCACAGTTGTCCGGTTTCTCCGTTGTGGATAACCTTGTCCGTGTTTTTTACGGGCGGGAATATACGCTCAACCTGTGTGGGAGAACCGTTAAGTCCGAGTCTGCCGGCATCGATATTCTCAAGGTCAGCGGAGGAGTAAACGGTGATAACTTCGTCCGAATTTGTTTCCTTCTTCTTGCGGAAGGAAGGAAGTCTGGGAGTAAAAGCGTCCTTTTCGATAGTTATAAGGCAAGGGAGCTTCATACGCTGCTTCTGCGTGCGGTTGTCGAGGTGCATCGTCACAGTCACATCGGTATCTGTGACATCATCAATCGAAAGCACATTTGCGGCGTGCTCTATGCCGAGCATTTCCGCCATTTCAGGGCCAACCTGAGCGGTATCGCCGTCGGTTGTCTGCTTACCGCAGATGATGAGGTCATACTCACCCATCTTGCGGATACCGGAGCTTATGGCATACGATGTTGCGTGAACATCGGCTCCTGCAAATTTACGGTCGCTCAAAAGAACGCCGCTGTCTGCTCCCATATAAACCGTTTCGAGAAGAGCGGGGATTGCCTGATTCGGGCCCATGGAAAGCGTGCGGATTGTACCGCCCGTCTTTTCTTTAATGCGGAAAGCGGCTTCCAGGGCAAAAAGGTCATAAGGATTGAGCTTGCTGTCTACACCGTCGCGCTTAAGCACGCCGGTTACCGGGTCAACCTCAACCTTGTTGGTGCCGGGGACCTGTTTGACGCATACAATGATATTCATACTGCCTGTCATGTTCCTTTCGGTATATTTTTCCTTGTAAGTTTAGCACAAAATAATAATATTGTAAAGTATTAAATTTCCTGCCATGCAAGTAATTTAATGCGGTTGTCAGATTTTTCGCGTTATTGCAAAATGATATGTAAGCAGATTGCTTTTTTATCAACTCACGGCTTTGATATCTAATACGAATAACGAATCACACATAATATTTATCCGGTTTGCCGAGCAATACAAAAATATCAACTATCCAGCCGATACCGAATAAGCCCAATGTGCACAGATAGAGAATTCCCATACCTGCGCGTCCCTCATAAAATTTATGAGCTCCGAGATATCCGAAAATAATGCAAAGAATCAAAGCGAGTACTTTATCGCACTGTTTCTTATTTGTGACTATTGTATACTGCGTCAGAGGTGCTTCCCTTGTAATGCTCGGATTTTGTGTGTTGCTTTTTTGATTGTCCTTGATGTATCCGCACGAAGGGCAGGCAACGGAAAAATACCTTGTTCCGCAGTTGGGGCATTCTTTTTCAACGGCATTCGCTTTTACTCCGCAAATCGGGCAAAAGTTTCCGACTTCGTATATTGAGCCGCAATTAGGGCATTTGTTGTTGAAAGAAACGCCTCCGCACGATGGGCACACCGATACAGACAAGTCACACTCGGTATTACAATGCTTGCAAACCTTCATTTATATCCTCCAATACGCAGTATCAAACGATGAGATTAAAAAATCCGACAGTATTATTCCCACTCGATTGTAGCGGGAGCCTTCGGCGTGAGGTCGTAGAGCACACGGTTTACGCCCTTTACTTCCGAAGTGATTCTCTGTGTGAGGTGCTGCAAGAAATCGAAGTCGAGCGGCTCGACAGTTGCAGACATGGCGTCCTTGGTGTTAACGGCGCGAATAACCACGGGCCATTCGTAAGTTCTTTCGCCGTTCGTAATTCCCGTTGTCTTGAAATCGGGAACTATGGTGAAATACTGCCAAACCTTGCCCTCAAGTCCGTTCTTTGCGAATTCTTCGCGAAGAATTGCATCGGATTCGCGAAGTGCCTCGAGGCGGTCACGGGTGATAGCGCCGGTGCATCTTACTCCGAGTCCGGGGCCGGGGAACGGCTGACGGTATACCATATTGTCGGGAAGTCCGAGAGCCTTGCCGACTACTCTTACCTCGTCCTTGTAAAGAAGCTTAACGGGCTCAACGAGCTCAAACTTAAGGTCTTCGGGAAGTCCGCCGACATTGTGATGAGCCTTAACTCCCTTTTCGCTCTCGAGGATATCGGGATAAATTGTGCCCTGTGCAAGAAATTCAATTCCGTCGAGCTTTCTGCTCTCCTCGGCAAATACTTTGATAAATTCAGAACCTATAATCTTTCTCTTTGATTCGGGCTCCGATACTCCGGCGAGCTTATCAAGGAAGCGGTCGGTTGCATCGACATATATGAGATTTGCGTTCATCTCATCGCGGAAAACTTTAATTACCTGCTCGGGCTCACCCTTGCGCAAAAGTCCGTGATTTACATGGACGCAGTAAAGCTGCTTGCCTATTGCCTTGATGAGAAGTGCGGCAACAACGGACGAGTCAACTCCTCCCGAAAGTGCAAGAAGTACCTTCTTGTCCCCTATTTGTTTTCTTAAAATTGCAATCTGTTCGTCAATGAATGCTTTTGCAAGTTCCGGTGTCTCGATTCTCTGCATGGAATCCGGTCTTTTATTTGAGCTGTCCATATTATTTCCCTCCAAGATAATATTTGATATTATTATATTGCCAAATCTATGATTTGTAAAGACATTTTTTTATGAAATTTGCGGGAAATTTCCACGAATTTGCATATAGTTTGCATAAATAGCGCTTGCAAAACTTGTCAAATGGTGATAGAATAAATTGAATATATGTGTCATTATCAAATGGCACTAAAAACAATAAGGAGATAAATATGAGCAGACTTGAAGTTACTCCGCAAAGCAAAGCGGAAAAAACTGTCAGAACTCTCTATAAGAGTCTCGACCGCAGAATGGAAGCATCACCCGTCGGCAACTGCCCCGTTGAGCTTACATCTGCATTCCTCAAGCTTTGCCTTGCGCAGAGCTGCGGAAAATGCGTCCCCTGCAGAGTAGGTCTTGACAGACTTGTCGAAAAGATTGACAAGCTTCTCGACGGTGACGGTTGCAAGGAGGACATCGACATTATCGAAAACACGGCAAAGGCAATTGCGGATTCATCCGACTGCGCCATAGGCTTCGAAGCGGCAAAGCTCGTTTTGGACGGTATGACTGCATTCAGAGACGACTATGAATCTCATATCGACAGTGCAAGGTGCACCTCTAATTTCGGAAGCATCCCGTGCTCTGCGGAATGCCCCGCTCATGTCGATATACCGGCATACATAGCACTCACGGGCGAAGGCAGATACGCCGATGCAGTAAGAGTGATAAGAAAAGACAATCCCTTCCCCTCCGTGTGCGGTCTTGTTTGCGAGCATCCGTGCGAACGCCACTGCCGCAGAACCATTGTTGACGCACCCGTAAACATCAGAGGTCTCAAGAGATACGCGATAGACAACGCGGGAACTGTTCCCGCTCCCGAAAAGGCTCCCGCAACAGGAAAGACAGTTGCGGTCATAGGCGGCGGCCCTGCTGGACTTACCGCTGCATACTACCTTGCTCTTATGTGACATAAGGTTACCGTCTTCGAGAAGAGAACAAGACTCGGCGGAATGCTCCGTTACGGAATTCCGAGCTACCGTCTTCCCGACGCATATCTTGATGCCGACATTGATGTAATCCTTTCACTCGGTATCGAGGTTAAGTTCGGCGTAAAGATTGGCAAGGATATCACAATAGAAGAAATAAGAAAACAGTACGACAGCGTATATATCTCAATCGGTGCTCATTCCGACAAAAAGCTCGGCATCGAAGGCGAGGACAGCAAGGGAATTCTCTCCGCAGTTGAGCTTCTCGGCGGCATCGGCGATTCCTACAAGCCCGACTTCAAGGGTAAGAATGTTGTAATCGTCGGCGGCGGTAATGTTGCGATGGACGCAACCAGAACATCAATGAGACTCGGCGCTAAATCCGTAAAGTGCATTTACAGAAGAAGAGCGGAAGATATGACCGCACTTCCCGAAGAAATTCAGGGCGCCGTTGCAGAGGGCTGCGAGGTTATCCCGCTTAAGGCTCCCGTAAGAGTAGAATCGGACGAAAACGGAAATGTTACCGGACTCGTCGTAAAGCCTCAGGTAATCGGAGAAGTAGAAAAGGGCCGTCCGAAGCCCTATAACGCAAATCTTCCCGATGAACTCGTTCCCTGCGATGTAATAATCGTTGCAATAGGTCAGGTAGTCGAAAGCGAACACTTCACGGCATTCGGAGTTCCCACAAAATGGGGACAGTTCATCGCAAAGCCCGACGGCTCAGTTGAAAATCTCGACGGCGTATTTACTGGCGGTGACTGTGCAACAGGCCCCGCAACCGTCATTCGCGCAATAGAAGCCGGCAAGGTTGCCGCCGCAAACATTGACGAATATCTCGGCTGCCACACGGATATCGAAAATCTTGTCGATATTCCCGTTGCAAGCTATAAGTTCAAGCCCGCCTGCGGCAGAATCAACAATACCGAGCACGCCGCAGAAAAGAGAAAGAGCGACTTCGAGCTTATGGAAAAGCCCATGACAAACGAAGAAGCAATGCAGGAATGCTCAAGATGCTTGAGATGCGACCACTACGGCTGCGCAGCTCTTAAAGGAGGCAGAGAATTAAAATGGTAAAGCTCACTATTGACGGCATAAATGTCGAAGTCAAAGAAGGAACAACTATACTCGAAGCCGCAAAAACTATCGGCATCAATATTCCCACACTCTGCTATTTCAAGGAACTCAACGAAATCGGCGCTTGCCGTGTATGCGTTGTTGAAGTGAAAGGCGCAAATAAGCTTTCCGCCGCCTGCAACACCGTTGTCGCTGATGGTATGGAGGTATTAACCGACTCACCGAGAGCGAGAAATGCGAGAAAGACAAATGTTCAGCTTATACTTTCACAGCATAGCTGCCACTGCCCCACTTGCATAAGAAACGGCAACTGCGCGCTTCAGTCACTTGCCGCAGAGCTCAATGTAAACGATATGCCCTACGAAACAAAGCTTCCCAAATCAAGCTGGTGCAAGAGCTTCCCGCTTATCCGCGACGATGAAAAGTGCATCAAATGTATGCGTTGCGTAAATGTATGCGATAAAATTCAGAGCCTCAATGTATGGGAAGTAAACGGCTCCGGCGCTCACACCAAAGTCGGTGTACGCGGCGGCGTCAAGATGAAAGACATCAACTGCTCACTCTGCGGTCAGTGTATCACGCACTGCCCCGTCGGAGCTTTGACTGCAAGAGATGATACGGCAAAGGCATACAAGGCGCTTGCAGATGAAGAAAAGATAACGGTATTCCAGATTGCTCCCGCGGTAAGAGCCGCATGGGGCGACGGTCTCGGACTGCCTGCCGAAATTGCCACCGAAAAGCGTATGGCTGCTGCGGCAAAGGCTCTCGGCGCAGATTATGTTTTTGATACAAACTTTACGGCTGACCTTACTATTATGGAGGAAGGCTCTGAGTTTATCGAAAGAATGACCAATCCCGGTAAGTTTAAGATGCCGATGTTCACATCCTGCTGCCCCGGTTGGGTAAGATTTATGAAGCTCGAATATCCCGAGCTTGCCGATAACCTTTCAACCGCAAAGAGCCCTCAACAGATGTTCGGCTCTGTCGCAAAGTCATTCTTTGCACAGAAGCTCGGCGTTGAGCCCGACAAGATATTCTGCATCTCCGTTATGCCCTGCACGGCAAAGAAATACGAATGCGATGTTCCCGAGCTCAATGACGCGGCTGAAAAAGATGTCGACCTTGTTCTCACAACAAGAGAATTTACGAGAATGCTCCGCGAAAGCCACATCAATATAGCAGAGCTTAAGGAAAGAGAATTCGATTCTCCTCTCGGCACGGGTACGGGCGCAGCCGTAATATTCGGAGCAACAGGCGGCGTTATGGAAGCGGCTCTTCGTTCCGCATACTTCCTCATCACGGGCAAAAATCCCGATGTTGAGTCATTTGCGGCAGTAAGAGGCGGCGAAGGCAATACCGGCATAAGAGAAGCAACATACAATGTAAACGGAATTACAGTCCGCACGGCAACCGCAAGCGGTCTTGCAAATGCAAGAAAGCTCTGCGTGCTTGTCAAAGCGGGAAAAGCTCCCTACGATTTCATCGAAATAATGGCTTGCCCCGGCGGATGCGCAGGCGGCGGCGGTCAGCCCATCTGTGACGGCAGCGAGCTTGCAGTAGAAAGAGGCGAAAGACTTTATAAGCTCGACAGAGAAAACACGCTTCGTTTCTCTCACGAGAATCCCGATGTCCTTGCAATTTACAAGGAATTCTTCGAAAAGCCCCTCTCCCATAAGTCTCATGAACTCCTGCACACAAAGCAGAGCGAGTGGAGCTTAAAATAATCTCATAAAAAGCTCAAAAAATTCCCGTAAACCGCTTATGCGGCTTGCGGGAATTATTTTATTCTGTTAAAAGCGTTGCAATCAATAATATAATACACTTCTTTCATATCTTTACAAAACCGAACTTATGTTGTATAATCGTATCATAAAATTAAAGGAGGTTTGATTATGTTAAAAGGCGGAATATTTCATCCGCAACTTGCAAGCGTTCTCGCAAGACTTCGCCACATGGATACACTCGTCATAGGTGATGCAGGACTTCCGATACCGAAAGGCGTGGAAAGAGTTGACCTCGGTTGGCGCCCCGGCGACCCGAAGTATCTTGATGTGCTCGAGGAGATACTGAAATACATAGTTGTAGAAAAAGCAACCTTCGCGCAAGAGGCACTGACGGTTACTCCTGATTTTCACAAAAAAGCTCTCGCTCTTTTGCCCGAAGGCATTCCGGTCGAATATGTTCCCCACACGGAGCTTAAAAAGCAGAGCGCAAATGCTCTTGCGATAGTGCTCACCGGAGAATTTACGGGATATACTAATGTAATTCTTCAATGCGGCTGCGCATATTAAAGAAAAATGCTGAAAAGAGAATTTCTCTTTTCAGCAATTTTTTATGCAAATCATATCCGAATTTAATCTTTCTTGTCAAATGATTTGAGATAATAGTCTTTAGCTTCCGAAAGCGGAAATACATAGGAATAATAATACCCCTGAACAAAATCGCAACCGTCGTTTCCGACCGTATTGAGCTGTTCTTCCGTTTCGACACCTTCGCAGACAACCTCAAGATTGAGCTGATGAGCCATACTGATAAGCTCCTTAAGCAGCGTATTGCCGCGCTCCGTCGAGCTGTTGACAACAACATTTCTGTCGAGCTTTACCTGGTCTATCGGATAGTCGCTGATATCCTCGAGAGTTGAATGACCGGCACAGAGGTCATCTATTGCTATACCGATGCCCTCGTTTTTGCAGGTAACAATATTCTTGACAGCGATTTCTTTGTCGATAAGCGCATCTTCCGTAATTTCGAGCATAAGGCGCGAATGGTCGAACTTGTATTTCTTTACGATGTTTTGGAACTCATGCGCGAAATCCGGTGCGGAAATCGTAACGCGGGTTATGTTGCAGGAAAGCCTCAAATCGGCAAAAGGCCCTTCTTTCCATTCTTCAAGCTGACGGCAGGTTTTGTCAAGCATATACATATCGAATTTTGTTATAACGCCCGTTGTGCGCATATCGTTTATGTAATAAGCCGGCATTAAAAATCCTTCAGTCGGATTATTCCAGCGCGAAAGCACTTCGGCGCAAGTAAATTTGCCCTTTTCGGCGTTGAATATAAACTGCAAGAACATCTCAAATTCATTATTGTCTATTGCGCTTGTAAGCTTTTCGCGCAAAGATTGCCTGTACGCTTCGCTCGAAATTAGTTCTCTTGTGCAAACATACACGGTCATATTGTTCTCGCAGGCGTGATTAAATGCCAGAACGGCATTGTGAATAAGCTTGTTAAAGTTGTTTGTATCTTCATTTGCAAGGCATATACCGGCGTGGAAAGGAGTAATCTGCTTTTTATAATATTCTGCTTCTTTCTGATTTAGGCTATCGGCAAATTTGTTGATTCTCTGTTGTGCAAGTAAACCGTTTTCGCAGGAAATACCGATGATATACGCGTTATCGCCGCTTTTGGCAACATAGTCTGTGCCGTCAAAGGAGGAAGAAATAAGCTCCTCTTGACGCTTCTGCATATCTTTAAGTCTTTCTGCGTTGTATATTCTGTTGTAGCGCGGCATATCTATCGCGACATAAGCAAGGCAAAGCGTATTTGCCGCGGAGTGCTCGGATGTGTTGAAATAGACTTTTGCACTGCGATTGTTGCCGAGCCCCTCAAACGATACTGCATCGGAAAGCGGCAGAGAATGTGAATTCTTGCGTTTGATTATAATAAGCAAAGCAATTAAAACAACAACTATAACAGCAAGCAAAATGCAAAAATAAATACCGTATTTCGAGAAGAATCCGCTTGTGCCATTACCTGCCGCCGCGTGAATAATGCCTGCAAAAAGTTCCATAATATGCTATCCTTTCTTAAAAAAAACCGATTGCAACATAACAATTATATGTGTTGCAACCGGTCAGTCATACGATAATCGTTTAGACACCATGGCTTTGCGTCCCGCACTTTCGTACGGTTTGCCGAATATTCAACTGAATTTGCGCCGAATCAATCTTCAGAAATCTCGGCGATATCGTGATAAAAGACCACCTGATTGCGTCCGCTGTTCTTTGCAACATATAATGCCTTGTCGGCTTTATCAATAAGAGAGTCTATATTTGCTACATTGAAATTGTATTCACTCACTACACCGATGCTCGTCGTGATGTGGAATTCCTTGCCCTCATCGAAAAACGGCTCGTTTTTCACCAATTCTTTAACTGAAAAAATCTGTTCCTTGCTGACATCGTCGTCTGCGAAGACAGCCACAAATTCCTCACCGCCCCAGCGGCAGACAACGGCGTGGAGATTAGCCTTTATAATCTCCGCGAATCTTGAAAGAACAACATCGCCCGCATTGTGACCGTATTGGTCGTTGACATCCTTAAAATGGTCAATATCAAACATTACGACGCCAATCCGGTCGCGCTCGTGAAAGTGCGAATTGTGCTCGAGGTGACCGTACATACCCTGACGATTATACATCTTTGTAAGTGGGTCGCGAATCGAAAGCTCTTTGTAATGCTGCTCCATCTCCCTCATCTCTCTGAACGCGCTTACACGAAGCGTTTCAAGCAGATACGCAAGCAGGTGGAACGCAACAAAAAGAATCGGGAAGCGCATCTTAAAGACGGCGTTGTACGGGTACAGCAAAAGCGTCTGACCGAAGTCCGTCCACAGGAAGAATATCATAATAAGGAACATTGCAAAGCAGATAAGCGTTCCTCTGAATCGGTTGAAGAAGAACATACCTACCGACGGAAGCATACATATCCATATTGCGCTGAAGCCTTCCGGATTGCCCGATACAAGGAAAAATGTAAACATGGCAATTACTTCAATCGCAAACAGAGTTTTAGCTATGATGTTTCCGGTTTTGCCGAACAGTGCAAGAATGATATTGACACCGCACAAAACAGCAAATAAAGCAGTGCATATTGTGAGATAAACCTTTTGGTCAGTAACAATATTCATCACGGTCATAAAAAGCGAAACAAGACCGAGTGCGGAATATGTTACTATGCAAAACAGTTTATTATTCGAGATATCATCATTCAAATCACGCGTAAGGCGTCTTGTGAAAGTATTTGTTTTTCTTGTCATATAATATCTTCTTCAAAAATAAGAATCGGCAAGTACATATACCGTTTACCTATAGATATTATAAAGGAAATATTACCAAAATTCAATAGTTTTTTTGAGAAAAAATATGTTTTATTAAAAATATACTACGGAATATCATAATATTTATAGTGTTGTTTGCCCTAACGGGCAAGTGATGTTGCTCGTTATACTCGAAGTGATGTTTTTGCTTTGCAAAAGTGATGTGATGTGTTCCACTCACGGGAACCCCCAAGACTCGGCAAGCTCGCTTCCGGGAACCCCTCCCACGCGCCGCCGCACACATCACTTCCGAAGGAAACATCACGCAC
>JAZQOM010000051.1:0-23306 GCA_045627885.1 Eubacteriales bacterium | reverse complement strand
AATTCTTGCGGCAGTAGCCGTTGTCGGATTAGCAGTTTGCGTTGTTTTTGCAACAAGAAAAAAGGAAAAGTAATCACTTTTAATTAAAAATGTAAACGGTGCAGTTATGCGACTGCACCGTTTATTTTATTTTTCTGCCTTATGACTTGATTTGTTCATATTGTTATTGTATAATATAAACAGTATAGGAGGCAGGAATGAAAAAGTATTTTAACAAAGTAACTCTTACTGTTGCGATAATAATATTATTTGTCCCGACCATTATCGCTTTTATATATCTCAATCAAAATGACGCGTATTCTCCCAACATTCCGGATGACGCCGATGTTTCCGTCAGCTTTTCAAACGGCAATATCGTATCGGATGCCGACGACGAGCTTACAGAGCTTATTATCAAAGATATCAACGACGCGGACGCGATATTGAACACATCCGGGCTTCCGCTTTTTGAGTGCAGAAACTATCTTATGACTGTTCGCATTATTTACAGTGCGACGAAAGAACAGAAAAAAGAATACACTTGCTATATTTCATACGATTCCGATAAATGCTATTTCAAAAACGAGAACGGAACTGTATATCCTTTTACACCGAGCACGGCTGCTTTGATTATGAAGCTTGATGCGTGCCAAGAGGTATTTCCGTATTCGGCGCCTCCCGCGGCATCTTATACAGATAGCGAAAAAAGCAAGGAATTGAGCGCATCTTATATCGAATGGCAATATCTCAATTCCAAAAAAGAAACCGTAACCATAAAACCGACGGATAATCCTGATTCTGTTACAAGCATCACAATTCATCCTGACGACGACTTTGCTTCTGCATTTGATTTCGGCACAGTGAACAACGCAAACGGCGTTACAGACCATCCTGCAAAGGTCAGCGTTGCGGCTACAATCGGCGAAACATCGCACGAGCCTGTTTTGCTTTCGGAATTCGGTACATTCATTGAGTCACTCAAGATTGATATCGACACGAATATAGATATTACGGTATCTGTTGAGTGGGGCGACGAGCAGCTTGCAAACGGCTATTTCGGAAAATGCGAATATAAAATCTCGATTTTCTATGATATTCCCGTAAGCTATGAGCTTTCGGCAACATCGTTCAAAGCTGGCACTACAACCGTGATGTACGCAAAAAATCTCAACGAGGGGGAGACTGTTACCGCATCTCTGCTTTCGCCCGACGGCACTGTCAGTGAGTATCAGCCCAAATTTGTGTATTATAACGGAAAATGTATAGCATTTCTGCCGTTTGATTTCAATGTCGATACCGGCTTATATACGGTTAAGTTTACATCTTCAAGCGGTCAGAGTGACGAGCGCAAGGTGAACATTAAGAGTAGCTTATACTCAACGAGAACATTTAGTGTTCCGCCAATCCGTATTTCCGAGAATTACGGCGACAGCAAAAAGCTTTCTTTCAATATGACTATGGAAGATGTGTTTGCCGAAACAAAAGACCAAAAGCTTTGGGAAGGCAAGTTTTCTTATCCGATGAAGATAAGACTTTCAAAGCAGCTTTCATACGGTCAGAAGGTAATAATGAACGGAGAATACGAAGACCGCTCATATTGCAGCGTTTATTTAGCGTCAGCGGGTACGCAAGTATTTGCGGCAAATAACGGCGTTGTCGTTTATGCCGGCGAGACTGCGATAACCGGCAAAACTGTAGTAATAGAGCACGGCTTTGGGCTTAAAACCTGGTATTGGAATCTCAGCGAAACCGATGTTGAGGTTGGCGCGGAGATTGCAAAGGGCGATAAGCTCGGCATTGTCGGCACAACCGGACTTTGCACGGAAAAAACTCCGCAGCTTTCGTATGCGGTGAGCATCGGAAATGTGTTTATCACTCCGGATTTGTTCTTTGACAGAACAATCAGCTATTTCGGTTAAAAAATATAAAAATAAAGCGTATGAAGTCATACGCTTTGTTTTTTGTTATTTTCAGTTTTTGAAGCTGCAACCTGCGGGAATATTGAGCTTTATCGCATTCGGGACTACCGAAATATTGCATTCGGTTATACTCGACATTTCGCCGTCCTGTGAAAAGCTTGTCGGCTTCGGGAATGTGAGCTTAAGCGATTTGCACACCTTGCGGTGTATGAACGGATAGCGCCCGTCAAGGTGCTTGCCTGCTTTATAATTGCCGACGCAGGCGATGAACTTTCTTCTTGTCACAAAGTCGCAGTAGCAGACATCCAAAAGCCCGTCGTTCATTATCGACATCGAAGCCGCATAGTATCCGCCGCCGTATGCCACGCCGTTTGCTATCGAAAGCAAAAGAAAGTTACCTTCGGCAGATGTTCCGTCGTCAAACTCGAACTTCATCGGATACTTCATCGACGAGAAAAGCTCTCTTATAAGCGAAGCCTTGTACGAGAATTTTCCGAAGGTTTTTTTATACACCTGAATTCTCTCGGCAACATTGGCGTCAAAGCCGGCGTTAGCGAGATTTATGCAGTATTCGTTGTCAACCTTGATAAGGTCGATTATCTCGGTGTGCCCCGTAAGCTGTGCCTTTATATCAAGAAAGCCGTTGCTTGCATTAAATGCACGCACAAAGTCGTTTCCCGTGCCGCAGGGGAGAACACCTACCGTGATGTCGCAGTCGTCTGTGCGGCTTTTTATGCCGTTTACGGCGTCTCTCAAGGTGCCGTCTCCGCCACAGGCTATTACGGTATACGGCGCGCCGTCGGCAGGCAGATTTTTTACAAAATCTGCTGTATCGCCGCAATACTTTGTGTAGTAGCACGATACATCCGAAAGCCCGAGCTCAGATGCCGCCGCGGTGACATCTTTTTCAAGCTTTTGGGCTTGATATTCGCCGTTGCCCGCAACCTTGTTTATTATGAATATGTATTTCATTTAACGCTCCGTAAAGCAAATAAAGGCATCGGTTTCCCGATGCCTTCAGTGCCGAATCAGTGAATGATGCAGACTTCAGTTTCTTTATCGAAGATGTGGAGTCTCTCGGTTTCGAGAGCAATCTTGATTCTGTCGCCTGCCTTGACGGTCGAGCGGGAAGGAACCTTAGCGATAAGCTGGTCTTCACCGACAGAAAGATAAAGGTGAATCTCGGAGCCCATAAGCTCGGTAACATCGACATCGGCTTCAATGACCGCGTCAGAATATTTTTCGATAGCTTCTTCTTCATTGTGGATGCACTCGGGACGGATACCTGCGACAACATCCTTGCCGATGTAATCGTTAAGCTCGCCGTCGAGGTTCTTATCCTTGGGAAGAAGAATCTTATTGTCGCCTGCGAATACGAAGTAGAGGTTTGTGCCGCCGCGCTCTTTCTCAATCTTACCGTTGATGAAGTTCATCTGAGGTGTACCGATAAAGCCTGCAACGAAGAGGTTAACGGGCTTATCGTAGAGGTTCTGAGGACTGTCAACCTGCTGGATGACGCCGTCCTTCATAACGACGATACGGCTTGCCATCGTCATAGCCTCTACCTGGTCGTGTGTGACATAGATAAAGGTTGTGCCGAGACTTCTGTGAAGCTTTGTGAGCTCAGTTCTCATGGCTGCACGCAGTTTAGCGTCGAGGTTGGAGAGAGGCTCGTCAAGGAGGAAGACCTTAGGCTCACGGACGATAGCACGGCCGAGAGCAACACGCTGACGCTGACCGCCGGACAAAGCCTTCGGGCGTCTGTCGAGCAGGTGATTGATGTCGAGAATTCTCGAAGCTTCGTCAACTCTGCGCTTGATTTCCTCTTTCGGAGTTTTGCGGAGTTTCAGACCGAAAGCCATGTTCTCGAACACCGTCATATGAGGATACAGAGCATAGTTCTGGAACACCATCGCAATATCTCTGTCCTTCGGTGCGACATCATTTACAAATCTGTCGCCGATGTAGAGCTCACCTTCGCTGATTTCCTCAAGTCCCGCAATCATTCTGAGAGTAGTGGACTTACCGCATCCTGACGGTCCTACAAGGATAATGAATTCCTTGTCCTTAATCTCAAGGCAAAAGTCGGATACAGCCGTAACTCCACCGGGGTATTTTTTATAAATATGTTTCAGCGATACACTAGACAAAACATTTACCTCCTGTATTTTGCTTAGTTTTCTTCCAAGTAATTATACCAAAAAAAACGCGAATATGATACTGTTTATTTGCCCAAAATTTATATTATTTTTTTATATATATTGCATAAAAACTACAAGATAGCTATATCATCGAGAAGAATTGACGATATTCCTCTGTAAACTTCCTCGGGGCGTTCGCGCACTTTTGCTTCTATCCTGTCGGCTAAAGACTTTGAAGCAACATTGAGAGACACGCTCATAAGAGTTTTTCCCGATTTGATTATCGCGCAGTCCACCTTGTAACCGACATCGAGCTTTTCTATGGAGACATGAACCTTTCCGCCGCTTTTTTCAAACGAGAGAAGTCTTATCGCCGAATGCATAGCGCGGTCGCGCACCAACGGCATCAGGTCTTTTTCGAGAGGAGAGAGCGCTTTTTTACCCGTTTCGGTAAGCTCATACTTATCGTCGTCCCCGTCCTTATATGTATGTACGCATCCGGATTCGCACAAATCGACGATGCAGTCCATAAAGTCAAACGACGACACGAAGTTGTCCTGTACGCACATATCGTGCAGAGTGTTATGGTCTATCGGATAGTCGATGATGCTCAGCATATAAAGTATGAAAATTTTTATTTCGTTACGCTTTTTTATAAGCCCGGACATCATTGCCTCCCACTTGCTTTTGTACTTTATTTATTGTAGCATAATCAAGCAATAAGTGCAATATCAATTTTTCTCAAAATAAAGGTTTTTTCGCAAAAATCTTGTATTTTTCCGTCTTTATGCTATTATATTATCAGCAAAGGAGTGATATGATGAGGCTCGACAAATTTGTATCCAAAGCGGCACTGTTATCGAGAACGACGGCTTCGGCGGCAATTAGGCACGGCAGAGTCTTTGTAAACGGGGCAAAGGTTACTTCTCCTGACAGCAAGGTCGATGAAAATGCCGATGTAACGCTTGATTCAAAAAAGCTCGTTTACAGTGAATTTATTTATATTATGTTCAATAAGCCGGCGGGCGTTCTTTCGGCAACGGAGGACGGCAAAGGAACGACGGTGCTCGACTTTTTGCCGGAGGCGTATTCAAACAGCGGACTGTTTCCAGTGGGGAGACTTGACAAGGACACTGTAGGACTTTTGATAATATCCAACGACGGAAAGCTTGCGCATGAGCTTTTATCGCCGAAGCATCATGTCGACAAGACATACCGTCTTAAATGCGAAAAGCCGCTTTCCGACGAGGACGCGGCGGCTCTTGAGGCGGGTGTGGACATAGGCGAAAAAGCAATAACCATGCCTGCAAAGCTTATTTGCGACGAAGACAGGCTCGGCGCAAAGCTGACAATCTGCGAGGGAAAGTTCCACCAAATAAAGAGAATGCTCGAAGCCGTGTCGAACAAGGTCACATATCTTGAGCGTATATCCTTCGGCGGAATAGAGCTTGACAAAGAGCTCGAAAGAGGCAAGTGGCGTCTGCTTTCCGAGGAAGAAATAAATATACTGAAGAGAAAGTGAAAATGCCGTGTGGAATATCCACACGGCATTTCTTTGCTTTGCTTTACGCCTCAGCGGGAGCTTCAACGGGGCAAACAGATGCGCAGTTACCGCAGCTAATGCACTGGTCAGCGTCTATCTGGAACTTTCCGTCAGCTTCGGAGATGCACTCTACGGGGCACTGGTCAGCGCAAGCGCCGCATCCGATGCACTTTTCCTTATCAATTGCAAATGCCATTTCATTGTCCTCCATACTTTTATTTTGCGATATAATTTTATCAAATTATTGTAAAAAAAGCAATACTTTTTGAAAATTATTTTTTTGTAAGCTTTGCGATAAAGGCGTTTATCTTGTCGCCCTTGGGAAGAAGCTTTATATCGTCTTCGGAAAGAGCTCCTATCAAAAGCAGGAACGCAACATACACAACTGCGGCAATAGCTATTGCGGCAAGAGTTGCGATTCTTCCGGGATGAATTGCATAGAAAAGCTTATACGCTCCGAAAGCGGAGAGCGCGCAGGCAACGGACGACAAAAACGGCTTGAGGAAAACCGTTTTTATCGACGGAACGCATTTCGTGTACTTTGCCATAAAGAAGAAGTTTACGAGCATCGCGGAAAGATAGCAAGCTACCGTGGATATTGGTGCGCCGTATATGTAAACGCCCTTTATTCCTATAAGAATATATGCAACGATAAACTTTACCGCCACACCGACCGCCATTGAGATAATGGGAAGCCATTGCTTGTGGAGCGACTGCAATATCGCGTTGGTGACCGATGTCATGGCGACAAAGAATATCGAAATAGACAGAATTGAGAGAAGCGGAGCCGCCATAACCGACGAATCGGGCGCGTAAAGCACCTTTAAGGCGGGCTCGGCAAGCACGCAAAGTCCCATCGCGCACGGGAGCGATACAGCGGATTGCAGGCGGAAAGCCGAATCCGTAACGCTCTTTATTGCCGCTCTGTCTTTTTTGGTAAAAGCTTCGGAAAGAACCGGAATTATGCTTATCGAGAGGGGAGTAAGCAATACAAGCGGCAGATTAAAATATGTTACCGCCAAAGATGTATAGTTGCCGTACAAAATATTTGCGGCTTCTTCTTTAATCTGCTTAACGCTCATTTCCAAAATATTGAATTTTTCGGGATTGAGCAGTGAGCGGGAGAATTCGAGCGAAAGTCCCGAGCTCTGCAGGCGGCGCATAATAACCGTCGAATCGACGAGATTGGTTACGCTCAATACGAGCGAGCTCAATGTTATCGGTACGGCAATAAGCGCTATTTCGGAAAGAATTTTGCCAGACGACGGCGATACCGTGCCGACTTCGGGAATGCCGTAGTCATATTTCTTATACGCGAGCTTCGCCGATATGAGATATAAGCAGGAAACCGCCGCGCCTATTCCGATACCGATTATCGCATAAGCCGCGACATGGGGCACATCCATATTTTTGCTTTGTGCATAGAGCGCTCCGGCAATACCTATGCCGAGCTTTCCGACCGCTTCTATTATTTGCGATACGGAGGTCGGCGTCATATTCTGATGCCCTTGGAAATAGCCTCTCAATGCCGACTCGAGGCATATAAAGAACAGCGTCGGGGAGAGGGCTTTTATCGCGTATACGGCATTTGTGTTCTTGATGACATCCTTTGCGAGCGTGCCTGCGAACGCAAACATTCCGATTGAGCCCAAAGCTCCGAGCACAAGCAGAATCGCAAGTGACATACGGAATGTGCGCTTGACCGCAACGGCGTCTTTTTTAACTATATATGACGATATTATTCTCGACACCGCAACGGGAATGCCCGCCGTGGATATCGTAAAAAGCACCGTGTATATGCTGTATGCCGAGCTGAAATAGCCCATGCCCTCGTCGTGAATCATATTTGTAAGCGGAACCTTGAAGAAAGCTCCGATTACCTTGCAGAGAATGCCCGATATCATAAGGAGCATTGCGCCGAGGACAAAATTCTGTTTTTTCTGATTTACGGACTTCATCTATATTCCTTTCAGCTTATGAATTCGCAGAGAATGGAGTCCGCCGGAACGAGCGAAGTCGATGCCGCAACAAGCTTTTTTACGCATTCAAGATATTTTGCTTTAAGCTCTGCGTATTCGCCGTCGTCCTTTATAAGCGGAAGAATTTTCGCATACTGCTTTTTCATCATATACGGCTCATACGCAAAATATGAATCCAAAACATAGTCCGCTTCGTCTTTATGAATGCAAATGCGTTCGTTTTCCGATTTGAGAACTCCCTTCCATATATCGAGAGTATCGTCGGGGGAGCTGCCTCTGTGATTGTAGTCGCGAATAACTCTTCTCAACATTCTTATTTCATTCGGCTCCCATATTTCGCCGTCATCGAATTCGATGCTCTGCTCAACGCTGATATACAGGGAAACATACTTTCTTTTTTCAAATACTTTTAATACCTTCGGGTCGAGCGCGTGTATTCCCTCATATATAAGAATGCCGTTTTTCTTCATTATATGCTGTTTTCCGTCAAAATAGCGCCTTGTACTTGCAAAGTCGAAGCTCGGGACATGAGTCGGCTCTCCGGAAAGGAGCTGTTCTGTGCAGTAATAGAGCATATCCGTATCGAGAAGCTCAACGGATTCCATATCATCGCCCTTGCCGTCTCTTTCCTTTATGTCATAAAAGAAATTGTCCAAAGAGAAGTATATCGAAGGACGACCGAGGTCGGCAAGCTCCTCCATCATTCTCTTGGCGCAGGTGGACTTACCCGAACTGCTCGGGCCGGTAATCAGTATTATCTCGGGATTTTGCGCATAAATTTTTTCGGCAATTCCCGTGATTTCCTCGTCAAATTCTTTTTCGCTTGCTTCCGCCATCGCTTTTATTTCGGGGAAGCTAATCTGGTACTTGTGCATATATAAAACCTCCTGAAAAGATATTATTTATCGTAGAAAGAATTGATAAAATCAATTATTTCGGATATGTCGAAGTTTTTGTATTCGTAGGGATATTTGGGCGCAAGAGTTCTTGCAAGGCGCTTGCCGCCGTCTGCTATAAGTCTCGTGGAAGCGCCTGCTCCGATACCGATAACGGAGCCCGTCTCTTCCATCATTATTATATTATACACGCCTTCGTGTCCTTTTTTGGCAAACCCCGTGTTTTCGAGATTATTTACGGCGTTTTTCTGCCTGTATGTGTAGTATGGAATATATCCCGCGGAATATATCGCATCGTACGCTTTCTTTTGATATTCTTCGATATCGCCGTGCTCTTCGGATTCTTTTGCCGCAAGGTCTGCCGCCTTTTTTACGCAGAATGTGTGCACCGTGATATTTTCGGGCGAAAGCCTGAGTATTCCGTTTACGCTTTCGAGAAAGTCCGCTCCCGTCTCCGACGGAAGTCCTGCGATAAGGTCAACATTTTTGTCAAAGCCGATTTTTTCGGCAAGAGCATAGGCTTCGTAAAACTGTTTTACCGTGTGGCGTCTGCCGATGAGCTCAAGCGTATTGTCGTGAAGCGTCTGCGGATTTATGCTTATTCTGCTCACGCCGTGAGCTTTGAGTATCTTCAGCTTTTCTTCGGTTATTGTGTCCGGTCTGCCGGCTTCTACGCAAAACTCACGAAGTGAGTTTACGGCAAAGCATTTGCAAACCGTGTCGCATAATCTCTCGAGTTGTTTTTCGTCAAGGCTTGTGGGCGTGCCGCCGCCGATATATACGGAGCATACGGTCAGCCCGAGTTTTTTTACCGCTTTTGACACCTTTTCTATATCCGCGCATATATGCTCGAGATATTCGGGAATAAGCGCCATAAGATTGGGAAGCGCATAAGAAATAAACGAGCAGTACGAGCATCTTGTGGGGCAGAACGGCACGGAAATATAGATACTGCAGGTGTCCGCCTTTATGTCTTTTATTACCGCGTATTCGTTTTTTGCAACCTCTGTGCAGAGCTCCGCTTTGTCCGGACTCAAAAGATATTTTTCTTCAAGAGCGTTTTTGATATGCTCCGTGTCGCGTCCCGAAAGAAGTGCCGAGAGAATCGGCTTTGCCGGACGCACGCCCGTCAACAGTCCCCACGGGCTTATTTTCATACCGCATTTTACAGCCGCGATTATGAATGCTCTGCCCAAGGCGAGAGAGGCTGATTCTATGTATATTTTTTCTTCCGACGGTGCAAAAAAGCTGCCCGCAGCGACCTCGCCGCTTTCAAGCGTGATTTCAACATCCGCCGAAAAGCCGTCCTCTTTTTTTACGCAGGAGAACACGACCTTCGGCAGAGCGCTTTCTTCAAGAGGCGGGAATTTGGCTCTCGGCCACAAGAGAAGGCATAGCGTCTGCGCGTAGTACGACGATACTTCGCCGCTTACAACAAGGTTTATCTCTTTCATTTGAGCAGTTTATCCGACTCCGCGACTATTGTCACGGGCCCGTCAAAGCTTGCTTCGGTCTGCATATTTGCGCCGAATATTCCGGTTTTTACCGTAGCTCCGTTATCTTCGAGCTTCTTTGCAAAGTAAAGAAACAGCTCTTTTGCGCGCTCCGGCGCCATCGCGCCGAAGAAATCCGGTCTGTTGCCGTGAGATATGTTTGCGCAAAGCGTAAAGTTCGGCTCAACGAGAATGCTTCCGCCGATGTCTTTTACCGAAAGATTCATTTTGTCGTTTTCGTCTGTGAATATTCGCATATCCGCGCATTTTTTTGCGAGTATGTCCGCGTGTCTTTCGTCGTCGCCCTCTGCCACTCCTAGAAGACAGAACAAACCTTTTTGTATGGAGGCGACGGGCTTACCGTCAACCGTCAGAGCCGCATTATTTACGCGGCATATTACAAGCCTCATATAGCACCTATTTTCTTCTTACATTTATTACATCTTCGAGATTTGAAATTCTCGATAAAATATTTTTAAGATGGTCGAGATTCTTGCACACGATGACGAGGGATATGAGATATTCGTCTTCTTCGAGCTCCCTTGTGTTTATCGCGCTTATGGCAACCTTCATATCGGCGAGCACATTCGTTATCTTTGCAAGAACCGTGAAATTGCGCTTTGCGCTTATGCTCACCGCCGCTTCAAAGCTGTTCTGCGTGGATACAAGACTCTCCTTTGTCCACCATACCTTAACCCATCTGTCGTCCTCGGCGTTCTGTTTCTTTGCGGAAATGACATTCGGGCAGTCCGCTTTGTGAATTGAGACGCCTCTGCCTCTTGTGACAAAGCCTGTTACCTCATCGCCGGGGACGGGATTGCAACAGTGTGCAAGCTTTATTTCGCAGCCCTCAATGCCTTCGACAACGATATCGTGACCTTTGGGCTTGAATTTCTTTATCTTGACATCCTCCGCTTTCATCGGAGCTTTGTCTTCAGCGGGCTTTGCGACCTTGTCGTATTCTTCTTTGAGTATGCGCTCTATCTTCGTCAGCGAAAGTCCGCCGTAGCCTATCGCGTTGTAAAGGTCTTCTATATCACGGACACTGCCCGTTTTCTTTACGACCTCGGAAAGCATATCGGCTTTCTGTGCTTCGGTGACAGTGCCGCCGAAGCTGCGGAACTCTCTGTCTATCTCCGCTTTGCCTATCGCGATATTCTCGGTACGCATTTCCTTTTTGAACCATTGGCGTATCTTGTTTTTCGCTTCACTGCTGCGGACTATGTTCATCCAGTCGCGGCTCGGGCCCTTTGAGCCGGAGCTTGTTATGGCTTCTACAATCTGTCCCGTCTGCAAAACGGTATCAAGCGGTGCGATATTGCCGTTTACCTTTGCGCCTATCAGCTTGTTGCCGACCTGCGAGTGGATAGCATAAGCAAAGTCAATGCAGTTCGAGCCGACCGGCAGAGTAATGACATCGCCCTTCGGCGTGAATACAAATGTTTCGTCCTCAAATAAGTCAATCTTGAACGGACGGAAGAATTCGTCGGGGTCGTTGGGGTCTCTTTCGTTTTCAAGCAGAGTTCTTATCCACTTCAGCTTTTCACCGAAATCTCCGGCGGCATACTGACCGTCCTTGTATTTCCAATGGGCGGCGATACCGTATTCCGCGACCTCGTGCATCTGTTTTGTTCTTATCTGAACCTCAAACGGAACGCCGTCGCGTCCTATGACCGTTGTGTGAAGTGACTGATACATATTCGGCTTCGGCGTCGATATATAGTCCTTGAATCTGCCGGGCATCGAGTTATACATCTCGTGAATGTGACCGAGAACCGTGTAGCACTCAGTCTCTGTCTCGACGATTATTCTTATTGCGTAGAAATCGTATATTTCGTCGAAGGACTTGTTGGAGTTATACATCTTCTTGTAAATGCTGTATACGGATTTTACTCTGCCTTCTATGTCACACTTAATGCCCTGACTTGCAAGCTCTTCGGCAACTTTTTGCTTTGTATTTTCGAGAAAGCTTCTGCTTTCGCCGTACTTGCGGTCGATATAGGTGAGCACCTTGTTATAGCCTATTTTGTCAAGATAAAGCAGCGACAGGTTTTCAAGCTCCTGCTTGATTATCTGAATACCGAGACGGTGGGCGATGGGGGCGTATACCTGCATCGTTTCGAGCGCGGTTATTCTCTGCTTTGCCTCGGGCTTTGCGGACAGCGTTCTCATATTGTGAAGCCTGTCTGCGAGCTTGACGAATATTACGCGGATATCCTTGCTCATCGCAAAGAATATTTTGCGGAGGTTTTCTATGTGTTCTTCCTCTTTTGACTCAAACGGTATCTGTGTGAGATTGGTAAGACCGTCTACAAGCGACGCGATTTCCTTTGTTGTGCTCTTTGCCACAAGCTCCGCCGTAACGCCGGCGCAATCTTCCACTGTATCGTGCAGAAGCGCGGCGCACACCGAAGCTGTGTCAAGTCCGAGCCTTGCCACTATCTCCGAAACCGCTATGGGGTGAACAATATACGCCTCACCCGTTTTTCTCTGTTGACCGGAATGGACATCCGAAGCAAACTCGAATGCCTTTCTAATCATTTCTTTATCGTATTGCGGCTTGGCGCCTATCGCACGCCAATACGCATCAAAACTGTCGGACATGGTAAAATCAAACTCCTCGTTTAAGCTCACGAAGTGTGCAGAGTATCTGCGAATCGTCCAGATTTATTTTTTCTCCGGGCGCAGGGGCATCCGTTCCGGTAAGTTCGAGAACGAACGAGCCTTTATCTTCGAAGCTTATAAGACCTTTCTCCTTAAAAATATCAAGTATTATTCTGAATTTGCAAATGCCTATATCTGTGCCGCACAGCGCCGATATGTGCCTTGCCGTATATCTTGTGTCAAGCTTTTTTATGCCGCTTTTCTCCATCCTCATTATGTGAAGATACACATTTTTGAAATCATCTCTTGTCGGAATGGCTTGGTCAAGCTCTTCGGCAGTGACGGGCGTATGCGATGTTATGCGTCCGTATAAAACCTCTTGACTGCATATTGCTTCCTGAAGCATACGACCGGGGCGCATATCTTTTATGATAAGCTGGAGGCGCTCCGAGCCGTTGTAGTTGTTGACCTCCATCGAAAATACCGCGTCTACGGTATCTCCGGCGCAGAAAGGAAGCTCGGGAAGAGGTACGCTGAAATATACCGATTGGAAAGAGCATCCGTCTTTGGTGAGAATGAATCTGCAATGCTTATCGTTGCCCATGGAGACGATATCCGTGATAACAGCATCGCTTATAAGAAAAACGGGGGAGGGATTTCCGTAGCCGAACGGCTCAAGCAACCTTAGTTCTTTTGCCGCGGAGAGGGATATTTCGTATGTATCCGGTTCTCTGTCAATCTCCACCGTTGTCTCGGTTAAGCTGTTTTTTACGGCATTTGCGGTATATTCGTTTATTCTTCTCTTAAATTCCGCGAGGTTTTTTCTGTCAAGCGTAAGTCCCGCTGCAAGCTCGTGACCGCCGTATTTTATCAATATGTCCTTGCAGCTTTCAAGCGCTTCGTAAATATTTACGCCGTGCACGCTTCTGCCGGAGCCTTTTCCGTTTAATGTTTTCTCATCGCAGAAAGTAATGAGAATGCAGGGGCGGCAGTATTTTTCCGATATTCTTGAAGCGACTATGCCGATTATACCCTGATGCCAGTTGTCCGACGCAAGAACGATGAACGGCATATCCGGCTCGTCTTTAAGCATGGCTTCCGCTTCCTGCAGAATATCGTTTTCCATTTGCTGACGCTTTTTATTCAGCTCGCAGAGCTCGACCGCGTATGCGTCGGCTTCCGCTTTGGATTTTGTGAGAAACAGGTTTACCGCAACCTCGGCGTCGCCTATGCGCCCCGCCGCATTTATGCGCGGCGCTATCGTGTATCCTATGGTGGCGGTGCTTATCGGCTTTTTGTCTTTTTTCTGACCGTTTGCGCCGCTGTAATCGAGAATAGAGCTGAACCACGGAGCCGGTGAATTCTGCATCATCGAAAGTCCGATGCTGATTATCAGTCTGTTTTCGTCGGTTGCGGGCATTACATCGGCTACCGTACCGAGTGCGACGAGCTGTGCGTATTTTTCGAGCAGCTCTTTGAGAAGAGCGACGGGAATTTCATCCGTTTTGCCGCAGAGCGACATCTCGACGGCGCATATCACCTTGAACACGACGCCCACGCCCGCAAGATGCTTATACGGATAATTGCAGTCACGCCTGCACGGATTTACCACGACCGTATCCGGAATTATATCCTTGCATTCGTGGTGGTCGGTTACGATAAAATCGAGCCCGAGCTCTTTGCCGCGCTCTATCTCTTCTACCGCCGTAACGCCGGTATCTACCGTAACAACAAGGCTGACGCCGCTTTTTGCTATGTTCTCGACCGCGGTAAGATTCATACCGTAGCCTTCACTGTTTCTTTTGGGAATATAGTGGCTGCACTGAAGACCTTTATCCGAAAGATAAAGACACATAAGGCTTGTTGCCGTTATACCGTCAACATCATAGTCACCGTAAACGCAGATATGTTCGCCCGAGCGTATTGCTTTTGTAAGTCTTTCGACTGCCTTGTCCATATCCTTCAGAAGAAAAGGATTATAGAACGAGCAACTTTCTTTTTTAAGAAAGTGCACGGCAGCTTCGGGCGTATCTATGCCGCGTACGCATAAAAGCGATGCCGTGTTTGTGCATATACCGAGAGTATCGGCAAGCGCTGCGGCTTTTTCGCGGTCATATTGCGCGAGATGCCATATTTTTTTGGTACTTCCTGTATGCATCTTATCATTCTCCGTTTTTGTTGATTTGCTCTTTGCTCCGCGTTATTGCGGTTATTACAAGAGTCGGAACACGCTTTGATACGGCGGAGCATATCACAGCGCAAATTGCTTCGCACAATACAAAAGAAATAAATGACGAAAGAATTCTGTATCCCTCGGAAAATCCGCCCGTAAGCACAAAGCATATTACGGAAACAACGATGGGGAATACAAAACACAGCGCACCGCAAATGAGTGTCAACGAATTTTTCTTTTCTTCGGTTTCCACGGTGTCGCCGATGTCGGCGGAAACGGAATTATCAGCCCAAAGAGAAATTTTCTTCGTCTTTTTGCAATTCTTTTGAACGCACGGGGATTTGCACATATCGCAGGGGCTCTCCTTTTCGGATTGCTCCACAAGTGCAAGAGCGCCGGATGTTTTTATGACTTTACCGGTCATTTTTTCTTTTTAAGTGTTACCATGACCGTCGGGAGACTGTATTCGCCCTCTCCGGACAGAACATATACTCCGTTTGACGGAGCTTTTACGGTAAGCGGAACGGATGATGTTCCCTCGGTGTTGTGTCCCGTCAAATCAAGCGACACCTTAAAATCGGAGGCATTCATTTTCGATACCGTTCCGACGGGGCCTCTTACGGCAAACGATACCGTTTTGGTCTGTATTTCCGCGGTATAGCCGTTTGGAATATTCTGTATGTTTATCTTGTTCTTTTCTACGGTAAATACGGATTTTTCAAGATTCTTGAGCTTGATATCCACAGTCGCAGAAAGCGTATCCGAGTTGTTTGTCACTCCTTTGGGGAGAATTATCTGGCTCTGAAGCAGTGTATCCGAGATAATCTGCGTTTCGTCTATCGACATAAGCGGTATCGAGGATATTTCGGAGCTCATTTCGACAGGCATCGAAACCGATATCGTTGCGGGAGCAATTTTTATTTCGGAATTGTCGCTGTTGAAGTATTGGTGCGTAAAATCGACGGTCAGCGCGACATCCTTTGTTATTATCAGCGGTACGGATGCGGTGACGCTTGACGGAACGATTTTTGTAAACTGATTGCTTATCTCGTTGCCGCTTGCATCGACAAGCACAACGGTATCCGTGTAGTTGTCTATCGACGATTTCATATTCGAGAGGTCGAGCTTTATCTGTGCCTTGGAAACAGAGTCCACAAATTCGGCAGGGCCCGTGACGGACACATACTCTTTGTTAAATGTCACATCACCGATTGAAAGTCCCTTTTCAAGCTTAACGGACGATTTTACCGCCTGCACCTGAACCTCTTTTGTCGTCAGCCTGTCGAGGTGAACGCTTATCGTTTCGGGGTGGAAGCTTGCAACGGTAACTCCGGACGGAGTGCTAATCTGCACGGGCAGGGTGTATCTTCCTGCGTTTGTTATCTGGCTGATATCGACATAGGCGTAAACATCGCTTGACTTGATTGATGTAACGATGTTTTTCTTTCCGGAAAGCTCAACATCAATTATCTGGTCGCTTCCGAGTATTGCGGAAAGCCCGTATGTATTTTCTATTTTGTCTATGCCGTAAAGGTCAACCGATACGCCGTTAAAGTTTTGTTTGAAATTCGGAGCCTCCGCAGACATTACATAAAACCACAGAACTATTGCGGCAAGCACGGAAATAATCTTCGGCGCAAGGCTTTTGGAGCGGCGCTTTACGGGCTTGCGGCGAACGACTTTTTTATTTGTTTTTGTTTCCATTTTGCTTTTTCCTCCTCATCGCTGCCTTTTCTCTGTCGGTTTTCTGCCCGAAAATCTTGCCTGTAAGTCTTTTTGCGGTATCCGATGTATCGTGTATAAGCTGGTTTCTCATTTCCGTTCTCAGCTCCGGAATGTTGTTGCATATTTTGAGTATTCCGTTTTGAGCAATCGTTATGTTTCCCGTCTCTTCCGAAACAATGATTACCAACGCGTCGGAGTTTTCGCTCATACCGAGTCCTGCTCTGTGACGGGTTCCGAGGTTCAGGTCAATCTCCTGCGACGAGAGGGGGAGAAAACAGCCCGCTGCGTAAAGTCTGCCGTTTCTCACAATGGCGGCGCCGTCGTGCAGAGGCGCTTTGTTGAAGAATATGTTGCGTATAAGAAACAGCGTGCATTCCGCGTCGATAACCGTGCCCGTTTTTATAACATCTCCGAGCTTTGTCTGTCTTTCAATCACGAGCAGCGCACCCGTTCTCGAAAGGGAGAATTCCTTTGCCGCTTCGCATATATTGTCTATCGCGCTTTCGATGGTTGCTTTCGGCGCCTGTGTGATTTTGCTTATGTTTTTTATAGGCTCACCGACCTGTTCAAGCATTGAGCGGAGCTCCGGCTGAAACACTATGATTATCGCGATAAGACCGACCTGCACGAAGTTTTTCAAAAGGAAATACAAAACCTGCATACCGGTTATATCGCTTATGAACAGAAGCGCAAAGAAAAGTATGACGCCAATCGCAAGCTTTCCGGCGCGTCGTCCCTTGATAAAGACATAGAAATAATATATCAGTACCGACACTATTACGATATCTATAATATCAACAATGGATATCGTTTTTATCTGAGAAATGATGAAATCAAAGAATGATTTTATGCTGTTCATAGTGCCCCCGTCTTATCTGTATAGTTATAGATATTATATTATAACATAGATATTCCGATATTCCAATAGTTTTTGTCTTATTTTTGTCAATTTTTTGAGAATTTTTATTAAAGTTTGTGATTGACTGAATGCCGCCGATATGATAAAATTATTGAGTAATGCAGATATAGAAAGGGCGCGGAAAATGAAAAAAACTGCGATTATAACCGCTCTTGCCGTATTGCTTTCTTTGCTGTGCGCTATCAGCGTCTCGGCGGCAAAAAACGGAGTGTGCGGAGATTCTGCCGTATGGTCGTTTGACACCCAAAGCGGCACTTTGTATATAACCGGCACGGGCGATATGTTCGACTACGAAAAAGAAACATCGGTGCAGTGGTATTCTATCCGCTCGGAAATAAAGGCGGTAAGCGTTTCGCAGGGGATTACACACATAGGCAAAAACGCGTTCAGGCGCCTTACGGAAATGACTTCGTTAAGTCTTCCCGACGGACTTTTGTCGATAGGAGAGTCGGCGTTTGCTTTCTGCGACAGCTTTTCCTCCGTTGCTTTGCCGAAAAGCCTTACAACGATTGATAAAGAAGCGTTCTACTGCGCTGCGGGACTTAAATCGGTAACGCTTCCGGAAGGGCTTACCGCACTCGGCGAAGAGGCGTTTTTCGGCTGTCTTCAGTTAAGCTCCGTCACCGTTCCGAAAAATATAAAAGTAATAGGCAAAAACACATTTAATTCCTGTATGAAGCTTGAATCGGTCGGACTCCCGAGCTCGCTTACGACAGTAAAAGACGGCGCATTTGCAAACTGCTTTTGCTTGAAAGAAGTCTATTTTACCGGCGATATAAGGAGAGTGAACATCGGCGAAAGCAACGGCTTCTTGACCGGCGCAAAAATAATAGGAACTGTGTACACGGTCGGAGATACCGACGGAAACGGCTCTGTAACCGCGGATGATGCGATATATCTTCTTTACCATGTTTTCTTTCCGCAAAAATACCCCGTCGTTCAGCCGTGTGACTTTGATAAAAGCGGCGGCATAAGCGCCGACGATGCGATTTACCTGCTTTATCACATATTCTTCCCGTCAAAGTATCCGCTGTAAAACAAAGATATTAAAAGCCGCTTTCCGTTACGGAAAGCGGCTTTTATGCACATAAAGTAAAAGTCCGCCCAGCCGAATTGGACGGACTTTATTTTCTATTCTACTGTAACGCTCTTTGCGAGATTTCTCGGCTTATCGACATCAAAGCCAAGCGCTTTTGCCGTATACATGGCAAGAATCTGGCAGATAATGACGGCGAGCAAGGGCTCGAAAAGACCGCCCTTTGTCGGAAGAATGTAGCTGTCGTTTGCAACCTTGCACATACGCTGACCGTCTTCCGTCGTGATGAGGTAGACATAAGCGCCTCTTGCCGCAACTTCCTTGATGTTCGATTCCATCTTGTCAAAAAGCTCGGGATTTGTCGCTATTGCGATAACATGAGATTTATCAGATATCAGAGAAATCGTGCCGTGCTTGAGTTCACCCGCGGCATAAGCCTCGCAGTGAATATATGAGATTTCCTTGAGCTTAAGCGATGCCTCCGATATTGCCGCATAGTCAACGCCGCGACCTAAGAAGAACAGGCTTTCATCATCTTTTATAAGCTCGGCAAGCTCTTTAATTCTATCCGAATTTGTCAAAAGCTCCGAAATGACATCCGATATCGTCGCAAGCTGATGCGTGTATTTACGCACGAGCTGAACGGTCATCGTTTTTTTCTCTTTTGCTATTGCAAGAGCAAGCAGTGCAAGGAGCAGAGCCTGCGAAATGTATGCTTTTGTGGAAGCGACGGCAATCTCGGGACCTGCGTTTGTGTATAGCACATTCTGCGCCTCTCTTGCTATCGTCGAGCCGACGACATTGACTATCGCCGCCGTCGGAACGCCGCTCGCGTTCAGCATACGCAGAGCCGCAAGTGTATCAGCCGTCTCGCCGGACTGCGATATGACAAAAGAGTAGTCGTCGCGTGAAAGTATCGGGTTGGAATATCTGAATTCGGACGCTATCGAAACATCGACGGGAATTCTCGCAAATCTCTCGATTATATTCTTTGCGAAAAGTCCGGCGTGCATCGCGGTTCCGCAAGCGGATATGTATATTCTGTTGCTTGCCGCTATGCGCGCAACATCAATTCCGTCGGAGCTGAAATCGGGAAGGTCATCCTTGATTCTGGGGGAGAGAACATTCTGTGCAACTCTCGGCTGCTCGTTGATTTCTTTTTCCATAAAGCACGAGTATTTTCCGAGGTCGGCGCTCTCATAGTCCCAGCTTGCAGTCATCGTTTTATACTCTACGGGAGAAAGGTTTTCGTCAAAAACCTCTACGCTGTTTTCGGTAACTCTTGCAATCTGCATATCGGCAAGAGGGAGGTATTCTCTCGTTCTCGAAATAAACGCCGTTATGTCAGATGCTATGTATTTTTCCCCTTCGGAAAAGCCTATTACAAGCGGATTATCCTTTTTTGCGGTGAATATTACATCGGGATAATCGCGGAAAATTGCGGCTATCGCATAGCTTCCCGTGATTATCTTTATAGTCTTTGCAAGAGCCTTCAGCGGGTCGCCTTCATAGTTTTCGGCAATGATTTTTGCCGCAACCTCCGTATCGGTTTCCGAGAGGAAGACCTCGCCTTTTTCGATAAGTCTCTTCTTGTGCTCGTTGTAATTCTCTATGATTCCGTTGTGGACAATCGAGACAATGCCTTTGGAGTCGCCGTGCGGATGAGAGTTTTCATCCGACGGTTTTCCGTGAGTTGCCCATCTTGTGTGGGCGATACCGAAGGTATATCCGCCTTTTCTGAGCTCTTTTGTCGCGTTGTCGAGATTGGAAATTCTGCCGAATTTCTTTTCCGTAACGATTTTTCCGGAAACGCCGTCAAAAACGGAGAGTCCCGACGAATCATATCCTCTGTATTCGAGCTTGTAGAGCCCTTTGAGAAGCTCCTCAACGGCATTCCTTTTGCCGACATAACCGATGATTCCGCACATATTATTACCCCTATTTGAACTTATTGATGTAAAAAATATCGCAACAGTTAAATTATATAGTATTTTTGCATAAAAATCAATAATTTTTGTTAATTTTCAAAATATTTTTAGTTGCTCTTGATTTTAGTTTTTGTTTTTGGTACAATAAATACGATATTAAACACAACGGAGTGTAGTATGAAAGATATTAATTCTCAATTCAAAGATGAAGTTGAAGCAGACGGAAACAAAAAGGAAATGACTCAGGAATTCGTGCTTCACGCCGACAAAGAGGATGAGATAAAGAATATTCTTCTCACGGTGTTCAGAGCATTGAAGGAAAAGGGCTACAATCCGATGAATCAGATGGTCGGATACATTCTTTCGGAAGACCCGACATATATCACCAACCACAATAACGCGAGAAGCCTTATTCGCAAGATTGACAGAGACGAGCTTCTTCGCATATTGCTCGAAAGCTATATCAAATAATGGAGTACAGAGAGCTCGGTAAAACGGGAATAAAAGTATCAAGGCTTGCTTTCGGCTCACTTACGGTAGGGCCGTTGCAGGCAAATCTTCCCGTCGACGAGGGCGCGGAGGTTATAGCTTACGCCTTTGACCGCGGAATAAATTTTATAGATACGGCACAGTTTTACAACAACTATGCCTACATAAAAAAGGCACTCAAGCTTACAAAAAGAAGCGATATCACGGTGTCCACAAAAAGCTACGCCTACACGCGCGAAATGGCGATTGAAGCCGTTGAACAGGCGAGAAGAGAGCTTGACAGAGATGTTATTGATATCTTTATGCTTCACGAGACGGAGAACTATCTCACAATACGCGGGCACATGGACGCCGTCGAGTATTACGGAGAATGCAAGGCAAAGGGTATAATCAAGGCGGTCGGGGTTTCGACGCACCACATCGCGGGCGTTGACGGAGCCGTAAAAATGGGCTGTTTTGATGTAATTCACCCTATTTTCAATGTCAAAGGCATCGGAATTGCGGACGGCAGCCGTGACGAGATGGAGCAGGCGATAATCAGAGCCTCCGAAAAGGGAATAGGCATCTTCGGAATGAAGAGCCTTGCGGGAGGCAATCTGCACACCGACGCATCGAGTGCGTTCGATTTTGTTCTCTCAAAGGATTTTATAAACAGCGTCGCAGTCGGAATGCAGACAAGCTCCGAAGTTGATGCGAACATCGCGTATTTCGAGGGCAAGGGCTTTACCGATACCGAGAAAAAGGCTCTTGAAGCAAAAAACAGGCTTCTTCATGTTGAGCCGTGGTGTGAGGGCTGCGGAAAGTGCGTCGAAAGATGCCACCAGGGAGCGCTCTCGATGGGCGAAGACGGAAAATCTCACTGCGATATATCAAAATGCGTGCTTTGCGGATACTGTTCGGGCGTATGCAAGGCATTTGCGATAAAAGTATATTGAATATTTACAGGAGGAACATATAATGGCAGAAGAAAAATCCATAGAGTACGAGGGTAAGACTCTTGTGCGTTCCGGAAATACGGTATTTTACGGCAAAAAAGATGAGGGAATATGGCTTCAGATAACGATAATGGGCACGAAGAAGGTTGCAGACCTTGACCTTGCCACAAATACCTTCATTCAGATTGTCGATTATAATGACGGCAACACGAAGATACTGAAGCAGAGCTTCGGCACATCGTTCTCGGAATCGTTTGAGCTCGGCTCTATCTGGCTTGACAGAGCGCTCAAGGGTACACTTTCGTAAAAGAAAAGCGGCAGAAGAAATTCTGCCGCTTTTTTGTTATAAATCAATCTTTGCTCTTTTCAGCTTTGACTATTAGCAATATCAATAACGCAAGTGCCGCAAGGAAGATTACGCCGTATGCGGCGGCGATTATATAATATCCCAAAAATGTATGCTTTACGCCTTTTTCCGCAATGTGGGGCAGAGAGCCTGCCTTACACAGAGCCGCGCCGCACGATATTCCGGTGTATAGAAGTACGAGCGAAAGCGCGCCATACAAAACGCTTTTTACAATTTTATTTTTCAAGAACATAACTCAAGCTCCGTTCTGACACCGTCTTTATACCAAAAGACACCCTTTGCATCGGAAAAATCTTTGTCATACTCGACGCAGTCAAATTCGTTTATTGATTTTTGCAGGCGCTTAGGAGTATAAATCATGGTTTGCTCCTTAAGCTTACAGTTGTCGTCTGCGACCATATTCCACAGCTCAAGTGACCACCTGCTGCAATTCTTCCACGGAGTCCAAGTATTGTTTGAATCGATATAATCCTCTATTATTTGCAGCTTTGAACTGTCAATATTTATGCTTAAGGATTCTCTTCCGATGTATCTTTGATACTGCTTTATGAAGCTCGGCTCCAGGTTGAAAACGACACCGCAATTATCGGTTATTGCCCACGCGGAAAATGTAAGGATTTCACCGTCTTGTATCTCGTAATCCTTAATTTGCAATGCGGCACCGGTTTTGTTCTCGATTGACAGCCATGAATGCCCGTAGCATTTGATAAATGGCTGTGATTCGGCTTTGCCGTCGAATGTGGTAATAGTGAATATGATTCCGCTTTGCTCAAGGTCAGCAGTTTTGGCTTTATCCGTATAGGTGTTGAAATCGGCGCAAAGGTATACAGAAACGGCAAGCAACGCACCGATAAGCGCGATGACAAGTATTTTCTTTTTCATGCGTTCTCCTTTCAACACTTTATTTGTTTAATAATATCATATTTTGAAATACATTTCAACAAAAATTTTTACTATTGAAAAATGCAAAACCGTGTGATATACTTATCATGCGACACAATGATATATTCGAACTGTTTTTTAATGGGATGTTATTTTTACTTTGGTAAAAACGCACCCTGTCTTTTGGCATCCTTTTGGATAGTTCGAAAATTGTGTCGCAGCAATCGGGGCTATGCGTTTTTCGGTGCGTGGCTTCGGCTGCGCACTTTTTTATTTCGGAGGAATAAGAAATGGATTG
>JAZQOM010000050.1:0-21993 GCA_045627885.1 Eubacteriales bacterium | reverse complement strand
TTTCGTTCTTTTCTTCGTCGGCGTACAAATGTACGACAGAGGAAAAGAACGGAAAAAGGCAATAATGACGGGCTTATAAAGCCCGTCATTCCTCTTTTTTGAACCTGTGTTTAATTTTTACAGTTTACATAAAATCTTTTTTATAAAAATGTACTTATTGCCGTTAGCACGAGTTTGTCAGTGCTCTGAATCGGTTTTGCATTTTGCAAAACCGATTTTATGTTTATCGAAATTAAATAATCAAGCGCTCAATATCTTCCCTTGAGAACATTATGTCAAGCGCCGAAAGCAGGGCATTTGAGCTCATTTTTTGCGGAAGCCCGAGCTTTTTTGCAAGCTCGTCGCGCTTTTTTGAGCTGTCGGCTTTTCCCAAAAGCCCCCACTCGTAGAGGTCGCTTTTGGAAATACCCGTTTTCGTTTTTTCTTCGTCTGTCGCAAACGGCTCGAGGAGCTTTATCAAAACGCCGTCGGGAACTCCCTCAACGCCGAGAAAACCGTCCTTTGAGCCTTCTGTTTTTCTCTGTTCTTTTCCCTCAATTTGCGGAATGTAGAGCTCAAAAACATTCTCTTTCGGAAGATATCCCCGTATCTTCGAGCGAATTTTGTAGCCCGCTCTGTCGCTGTCGGTCAAGAGGATAATTCCGCTTTTTTCGGCAAGCATTTTGAGAAGCTTCCGCTTCGGGGCATCCGTAAAAATGTCAAATCCGCCCGTCGTCACCACATTTGCGTCGGTGATGTTCGCAAGACGAATCTTGTCGTACTTGCCCTCGACGATAATTGTCTGTTTAATGTGCAACATATCACGCAAGCGATGCGATGAGCTGCTCGACCTGTGTGTATAAATCGGTGTCGAGAGACTTCGACTTTTTGTCCGCCTCCGAGAAAATGCGGAGGGCTTTTTGTATGTACTGCGCGTCACAGCGCGCAAGACTGTTGTATATGAGCTTTGCTCGGTATTCGTTTAGTCCGAATTGCGCCGCGGCGTTCTGATAGGAAATCCCCGCCGACTTTGCCGAATAGAGCATACAGCTCACGGCAAAATTAGATGTTATCGACGAAAGGATAAGCCTTGCCGGGTCGCCGCGATTTTTCATTTTTGCGTATATTGAGAGGGCGTCGGCGATTCTTCTGTCGGATATTGCGTTTGTAAGCTCAAACGCGCCGACCTCAACCGTGTCGGAAACGACGGCGACGACATCTTCGGTCGTCACCTGCGTTCTGCCGTTTGCCGCAACATAAGCCGCGAGCTTGTTTATCTCCGAAACGAGCGCAAACATGGAATATCCGCATCGTTTTGCAAGAATAAGCGATGTGTCGTCCACCGCCGTTACGCCGAGAGCCGCCATTCTCTGCCCTATCCAGCGCACAAGCTCGGAGGGCGTCGCCTTTTTGCATTCGACAAGCGTTACGCTTGTCTTTTTTTGTATGGATTTGTATATCTCGGAAGCCGTTATATCCTTTTCGGTAACGCTTCCCTCCGGACATACGAACATCACGGCTACATCGCTTTCGAGCGAAATAAGAGTTGCGGCGAGCAGCTCCGTGTCCTTGCGCTTTGCGCCGAAAATATCTGCGCCACTTATCTCCACGGCTTTGAGCTCACTCATCAGGGGAGCGGTCTCGACGGCGGAAGAAAGCGCATCGGCGGAAAATTCCGTGCCGCTTATTCTTATGACATTGAATTCGGGAAAGCCGCTTTCCGAGGCGAGCTTTTTTACTCTGCCCACTGCGTCCGCCTTGGTGTAGTCCTCATCTCCGAAAAAGATGAAGATGCCGCCCATCGGCTCACCGGACTTGACTTTCTTTACAAATTCTTTGTAAGTAAGAGCCGCCATCGCTCTCCCCCTTTCTTTTGCAAGCACTTTATCTTGCAAAAATCTTTTTGATATCTTCCCAAAGCTTGAATTTTATCACAAATCTCGGAGCTTCGTCTTTTTTAGAAAAATCATCGACGCCGTACTTGTCCAAAACTTGCTCCGTGCAGGCGTCGGCGAGGCAAATCGGCGGAAACAGAACGCACCAAAAGTTGTGTCCCTCTGCCCTGCCGAGGTCAACGCGCACCGCGTTGTAGATTCCCTCAGGAAATAAAACCCCGCCGTAGGTCTTTTCGGGAAAACGCTCGGTTACAAAAGAGATTTGCGATTTGTAGTCTACCCCGTTTCTGTCCAAAACGGAATCGGCAAGATTCGTTATCATATCGGCTTTTTCCGAAAGCGCCGCTCGGGCTTCTTTTACCGTTTGGCAGTCTTTTGTAATAACGCCCGCGAGCTTTACAACCTCGTCGCGGACGGCGAGCTTTATGCGCTGGTCTTCTTCGCTGTCCGAATTCGCCCTTATGTGGAAGCGAAGAACGGAGTTATATTCGGGCGGCGCTTCCTTTGAATAGACGGGCGAAGCCGCCGTAACAAACATAACGCAAGAGCATACGATAAGTAAACAAGATACAAGTTTTTTCATGACAACCTTCCTTTCGGAAAGTATCATAGCCAAAATTTACCTTATTTATTCACACAAAAGCTCGGTAAGCTCTTTCGGAGAGCTTACGAGAAAATCGGCGTCCGCAAGCTCTGTGCGCGAGCCGTAGCCGTAGAGAACGCCGATGCAGGGAACGCCGTTAAAATGAGCGCCGTCCACATCGTTTGCCCTGTCCCCCACCATCACCGCGTCTGCGGCGTCAATTTTACAGCTTTCGAGCGCAAGACGGACAACATCGGCTTTTTTGCTGATTGCTCCGTCCATAGTCGCGCCGACTATGCGGAATAAATATTGCGAAAGTCCGAAATGCTTACATATTATATTAGCGAATTCTTCCGGCTTTGAGGTTGCAAGCACCGCCTTTTTGCCGGAATTCTGCACGGCGTTCAGCATCTCGGGAACGCCGTCGTAGGGCTTGTTTTCGTAGATGCCTTTTTCCTTAAAATATACTCTGTAAAGACGCAGAGCCTCCTGCGCCTGCTCGACGCTCATTTTGCAGTATTTTTGAAACGAATCGACGAGCGGCGGGCCGAGAAAGCGATTGAGCGTCGCGCCGTCGGGAACATCAAAGCTCATTTCGCGCAGAGCGTAGCGCACGGAATTGAGTATGCCTTCGGCGGACTTTGTCAGCGTTCCGTCGAGGTCGAAAAGTATATAGCTTTTATTCATCGCTCTAACCTATGCGGCACACCGCGGAGCAGTTGCCGTTCTCGGCAAGAGCTTGTGCGCACAAAACGGCGGCTTCTTCAGACGCAAATATTCCGAAAACGCCGCTACCCGAGCCGCTCATAAGAGCGCCTTGTGCTCCGCACGCAAGAATTTTGTCTTTCAGCGCCGCTATATCGGGACGAAGCTCAAAGGCGACAGACTCAAAATCGTTGTAAAGTGAGAATGCCGCTTCTTCGTCGCCCGATTTGCAATCATTTTGTCTTGCAATATCGACCTTTGCGTACATTTCTTTTGCCGAAAGACCGTCGCCGCAAGACGCGGCAAGAACGAATTTGTTTTCTATCGGAGAGCTTATCTCATTCATTATTTCGCCGATGCCGGAGCAGTCGGCGCAGAGCGGAGAATATTTACTCTCGCTTTTATATATCGCCGCAAGTAAAAACGGCATATCCGCGGAAAGCGACGCGGCAAGAGAGAAGAGCCTGTCCTTTCCGAGCTTTGCAAAGTGCTTTTCGAGCATAAAAAGCACTGCCGCGCCGTCCGTACTGCTGCCGCCGAAGCCTCCGGCGACGGGGATGTTTTTTTCTATTGTTATATCGGCGCCGCAAGATAAATCCGCCGCGGCAAAATATGCGTTTGCCGCTTTGCAAACGATATTCCGCTCGTCGCAGGGAACTTTTTCGTTTTCGCAGGCGACGCGGAGCTTATCTTTTGTGAGCCGCAGACTCACCCTGTCGCAGAGCGGCAGACTGTGCATCACGGTCGAAAGCTCGTGATACCCGTCGGGGCGTTTTCCTTTGATATACAGATTAAGATTTATTTTTGCATAAGCGTTTACCGAAAGCTCCATCATATCCTCGAAATAAACGGTTTTTTAATCGAAACTGCGTGATATCTGCAAAGCTCGTGACAGCAGAAGCAGTGAATACAGCCGTTTCTGTTTATCTTTGCCTTGCCGTTTTTAATTTCAATCAGCTTTTGCGGACAGTTGCGCACGCATTCTCCGCAGCCCTTGCACACTTTTTTGTCTATCACGGGCCGAGCGGTCAGCCATTTTGTGATTCTGCCGCCGAACATGGTCGAGAGCGTTTCAAATCTCGTTTCCGTCGTATCGGGAAGCGCAAGCTTTTTGGAAAGCGCATCAATACTGTCGCCGCAGAGCTCTATGCTCTCGTTCAAAGCAGGCAGGATGCCTCGTTTTTCGGCGGCGGTGATAAGCGGAACCTTGTCAAGCGGAATCTTTGCAAGCCTTGCCGAGGCGATATCGAGCGCATAGGGAGAAAGCGAAGACAAAAGCGCGCCGACATGGGTTTTCTTGCCTGCCGTGGGGCCGTTGCCTTCCATCGCGTCAATCGCGTCGCAGACGCAGAGCGTGGGCGGCAGAGTGAGCGAAAGGTCGATAAGCATATCGCAAAAGTCGTCAATCTTCGGAAATCTCGAATGCATTTCCACCTTTTGTACTCCGGGAATTGCGCCGAACATATTTTTTACCGCGCCGGACATAGTTGCTATGGTGTGAGTTTTCAGCTTTGAAACATTGACTATTACATCGGCTTTTGCAAGTGGAGATATGACGGAAAAACTGCGGCATTTGATATTTTCGTCGCGGTAGAGTTGCGTTTCGGAGTAGTCCGAATGAAGCACTACGCCCGCATCTTCCGCGGCTTTGGCTATTCCGCAGCCCTTGTAGTTGAGCGCCATTACCGCGGGATTGTAAAGTCCTCCCGAGCTCTCCGCAACCGTAACATTTGCTCCGGCTTCCTTGAATATCTCGCACACCGCGCGGATAACCGCCGGATGAGTGGTTGCCGCGGCGGAGGCGTCTTTTCGCATAACGATATTCGGCTTAACGGCAACATTTTTGCCCTTTGATAAGAGCATATCCGTTCCGCCGAGGGCGTCAATCTGCACCTTGAGTATTCGTTTTATTTCTTCAAAATTGTAGTCTTCGCACCTGTTAAGGCAGACCTTCTGCTTTTCCAAAAGACCGCATCCCTTCAAATTGTATATGAATATTTTATCACACGGCAGAGCCGGTGTAAAGCATTTTGCAAAAAATCAGAGCAAGGACGATGCAAGCATCAGCACGAGAGAAGAAGCGACAAATGCAAGCGTAATCTTCGGCTTTTCTTCCGTATCGAAAATACAGCACATAAGCAAAACAAACACAAGCGCCGACGATACCGCGGCAAGAGGCGGCGATGAGATATCGAGATAAACCGCGCTTTGCGCAAGAAGATTTGATATATTCAAAAAAAGCTTTCCGCAGAGCTCGGCGGCGGCGCCGAGCATAGCTCCGAGAAACGGAACAAACGAAACGGGAACAAGAACAAAGCATAAAATGAGGAACACTTCCGCTATCGGCGCGCATACGAGATTCCCGAGAGGAGCAAGCGCGCTTTGCGTTCCGAAGTAAACGGAAATCACGGGAACGCACACGGATACGGCGCACAGAGACAGGCATATAACGCCGAGAACATAGGCGCAGAATTTTGCAGCAAGACCGCTTCCGAGCCGCTTTGATATCGGCTTTGCAAGATTATCGGAGGCTATGATGATGCCCGCCGTCGCAAGAAACGAGAGCCGAAAGCTTAAGCACAGCACCGTTTGCGGAGAGAAAAGGCAGAAAAGCGCCGCGGTAAGCGAAAGCGAGGTCAGCGAATCCGGACGCCGCCTTGTGAGATTGTCGCAGGCGACGACACAAGCCATAATTCCCGCTCTGCACACCGACACGGAAAAGCCCGTGAGAAACATATAAAAAAGTGCAAACGAACAGATGACGGTTTTCTTTGCGCTCTTTGAAATTTTCAGCTTCGATATTACAAACGAAACGGCGGCAATAAGAATGCCGATATGTAAGCCCGACACGCAGAGAATATGCGTTATGCCGTCCGCCGAAAGCGTTTTGTAGACGGAGTCGTCGATGTCGCTCTTGTCGCCGAGCATAATTGCACGCGCAAGTGAGTGCATATCGGGAAGAAATTTCTCGAATCTTTGATTTATAAATTCCCTGATGGCTGCCGAGAGCCCGAGAAACGAAAATGAGCTTTCGGTTTTTAGAGAATCGGCGTCGGCAAACAGCGAAACGGCTTCGCCGTCGTAATACAATACGGAGGGAAAGTCGCCCGAATCGCTTATTCTTTTGAATTTCAAATAACCGCTCACCTTGTCGCCTTCCGTGACTTGCGAGCAATCGGAGGCAGAAAGTAAAACACGGAGAAAAAGCGGCGCTTTTTCTCCGTCTATTGTTTCGACACGCAGTTTTATCCTTGTTATTTCGTCGGAGCTTTTGACATTCTCCGCAAAAGCCGTGACATAGGCAGTCGTGCCGTCAAATTCATCGCGCAAAGAGCGTTGCGTATTCACATACGCAGTCATGGAAAAATATCCGAGCGCGGATGCAAGCAACAGCGCCGCCGTTAAAGCGGAGCCGATGCGCTTTGACGCAAAAGCGCACAAAAGCAGAGCGAATGCCGCACAAAATATTCCGGCGCAAACAATCCCGAGATGATAAGTAAGCGTCAGAAATACGATATATGCAAGACAAACAGAAGCACTTTTGCGTGCAGGTTGCGCCGATGAGACCATTACTTTTTAATCGGAAGTCCGTAACCGTTTGAATTGATTATTTCTTCTGCGAGCTTGTCGTCAGATGTACGCAGTACCACCCACGCGGAGCCGTCGTTGTAGCCGATAAAAGCGTATGCGTATTCAACACTTACCGAGCTTTCGGCAAGAAGGCACAAAAGGGCGGCAAGGCTTCCGGGCTTATCCTCAAGCCTTGCGATTTCCACGGATGAAACAGACGCCATCATACCGGCTTCCTTGCAGGACGCGACAATTCCGTCCGGATTTTCCGCTATAAAGCGGAGCACGCCGTAGTTCTGTGTATCTGCGAGCGAAAGCGCTCTCAGGTTGACATTGAGTTCTTTGAGAAAGGTCATTACTTCGGCAAGTCTGCCGCTTCTGTTTTGTACGAAAATAGAAACCTGTTTTGCGTTCATAAGCTCATTCTCCTTAAATCGAATTTGTGATATGCAATCAAAAAGCAATTATTTCAGCTTGCGAAGGTCAACTACATGCTTTGCTTTGCCTTCCGTGCGTTCTATCGAACGCGGCTCTACCAGAACAACCGTTGCGGCGATGCCGAGAGTGGATTCTATCGCCGCTCTTATTTCCGCCTTTGTTTTTTCCATTACTCTGATTTCGTCCGAGAAAATGCTGTCCGTCATCTCGACCTTAATTTCGAGGACATCGAGGTTGTTCACTCTGTCAACGACGAGCTGATAGAACGGCGCGACCTGCGAGAAGTTCATAAGGACGCTTTCCACCTGCGACGGGAACACATTTACGCCGCGGATAATAAGCATATCGTCGCTTCTGCCCATCGGTTTTGACATACGCACGAGAGTTCTGCCGCATTCGCATTTTTCGTGAGTTATCGACGCGATATCGTGAGTGCGGTAGCGCAGCAGAGGAATAGCCTCTTTTGTTATGCAGGTGAACACGAGCTCACCTTTCTGACCGTCCGGCAGAACCTCACCCGTGTCGGGATTGATTATCTCGGGAATAAAGTTGTCTTCGTTTACATGAAGACCGCACTTGCAGGAGCATTCAAACGCAACGCCGGGGCCCGCGACCTCCGAAAGACCGTATATATCGTACGCGTCGAGGTGCAGCTTTTCCTCTATGGCTTTTCTCATATTTTCCGTCCACGGCTCTGCGCCGAAGACGCCGACGCGGAGCTTCAGGTCGTCGGCGTAGAAGCCTTTTTCGCCGAGAGAATCCGCGATGTAGAGGGCGTATGACGGAGTACAGCACAGGACGGACGAGCCGAAGTCCTGCATTATTTTAAGCTGTTTTGCGGTATTGCCCGTAGACATCGGAATTACCGATGCGCCGAGCCTTTCCACGCCGTAGTGGATGCCGAGACCTCCCGTGAAAAGACCGTATCCGTAGGACACATGAACCTTGTCTTTTTTGGTAACTCCGGCGGCGGTAAGCGCTCTTGCGGCGCATTCGCTCCACATGGAGAGGTCGTTTTTTGTGTAACCGACGACCGTCGGCTGACCTGTCGTTCCGCTCGAAGCGTGAATTCTGACAATCTCTTCTTCATCCGCGGCAAAAAGCCCGAAAGGATAGTTGTCGCGCAGGTCGCTTTTGTTGGTAAACGGGAGCTTGTGTAAATCCTTTACGGATTTGATATCATCGGGAGTGATTCCCGCCTCGACCATTCTTTTTCTGTACGGCTCAACGCGCTCGTAGATGCGTTTTACCGTCTTGATAAGGCGTTCGCTCTGAAGCTCTTCGAGCTTTTCTCTCGAAGCCGTCTCAATTTCTTTTGTAAAATATTCCATCGCTTTTCACTGTCCTTCCGTTTCGGGCACAAAAGGTGCCGAGGGTTTCATTTTAAGTAAGTCAAAGCAGTATTTTCCGCAACGCTTGTCTTCCGGAACAGGGCCCTTTAAGTCGCAATAGCAGTTGTCGTCCGGAAACAAAAAGCTTGCATGAGTGCAGGTCGCGCATATTTTCATATAGTCCGCAGTTTTTCTCATAAGAACCTCCGTTAAGAGTCCGCGATATCGGCAAATACGGCATCGGCGAGCTCCGCAAGCGCTGTGGGCGAAAGCTCCGCCTGCGCTCCGACCTTGCCTGCCGAAACGAATACCGTGTCGAATATTTCCGCGGTATCGTTTATAAAGGTGCGAAACTTTTTCTTCATTCCGAGCGGAGAGCAACCGCCGTGAACATAACCGGTGAGCGGCAACAGCTCCTTTTGCTTTATCATTTCAACGGATTTTACGCCTGCCGCCCTTGCCGCTTTTTTGAGGTCGAGATTGTGGCACACGGGAACATCGAATACGAGATGCTCTCCGGTGTTTGCGACGGTGACAAGCGTTTTGAACACCTGCTCTGAGTCAAGACCGAGCAGAGCGGCAATGGTTTCGCCGTCAGTCACGGTGTTGTCGTACCAATGGGGGACATAACTTACCGCCGCGGCGTCGAGAAGCCGCATAACATTCGTTTTTTCGTTTTTCTGTGCAACAGTTGACATTTTTTATCCCGCGACGGCATCCGCCGCCGATTTTCCTTCTGTTTTTACAACGAGCCTGTTCGGCAGACAGATTATTATGCCGCCGTCCTTGCCGGCTCTCATATTAAGACAGTCGCCGCCGCAGTCGGAATCGACCACGGAGACCGAGCCGTTTTTTATTTTTATCACATTTTTTCCGTATTCGGTGGAGATTTCGACCGTTCTGTCTTCGTAAAGCGGATAGCTTGCGTAAAGCTTTCCGTCAACCGAAACGGTCACGGTATCGCCGCTCGGCTTGATAAAGAGCGTTGCCGAAAACACGGCAAGAGCCGCAAGCGGGATAATGACATCCCTTGCGCCGAAGTTTTTTATTTTAGCCGTGTCGATAAAGCGTGAAAGCGGCTTTTTGAGCATAAGACATACCGTTCCGACGGCGGCACCGCAGATAATTCCCGATATAAGCAGAACGGGGAAGTACCACAAAACCGCGATATCCTTCATAAGAACGCAGGCGGCGAGAATCTGCCCCGCCCCGTGCATAACCGCGCCGGCGCAGGAGGTGTTCACCGTGCCCGCACCGAGCTTTTCGCACAGAGCCATGGTGCAGAGTGACAGAAGCGTGCCGCACACGCCGTAGATAATTCCGACGGGCGAGGAAAAAAGAAGCCCCGATATCACCGCGCGGCAAATTCCGACCGAGAGGGCGGGAAGAAAGCCGAGCCCGTAGAGCAAAAGAATCGTCACGGCGTTGGCAAGACCGGGTTTTATGCCGACGACGGGCATCGGAATAAAGCTTTCGGCATAGGAGAGAATCAGCGCCGTTGCAAGCAGAGAAGCGGCACAAGACAGCTTTTTCGCTTTCACCGCGCATATCCCCCTTTCTTTAGACCATTATAACATCGCGGAAAGAAAAATTCAACAGTAAATTTTGTCGAACGAATCGGCGCAAAGCGTGCGGATTTTCGCTTTTTCGCAGATAAAATATAAGGGAAAGGGTATGAGAGGAGGAATGCCGGTGTTTGGAGTAAAAGCGGGAGAGAGGCTTGAAAATATACCGACAAGGCTGATTGTTCAGGGAGAAAGTCAACTGCGCAAAAATTTCAGTGAGGACGAGCTTGCAAGGCTTGCGGACAGCATAAGACAGTACGGCGTGCTTGTTCCGCTCTGCGTAAAGGCGCTCAACGACGGTCGCGGAACGGCGGTGTACGAGCTGATTTCGGGCGCACGCAGACTGAGGGCGTGCAGACTTCTGTGTATGCAGACCGTGCCGTGCATAATAAAAAGCGCCGACGGCAGAACGGCATTCGAGCAGGCGCTTTCGGAAAATCTATTGCACTGCGAGCTTGATATGTTCGAGCAGGCGGAGGCGATAGACAAGCTTATGCGATGCGAAATGATGAGCGAAAAAGAAACCGCAAGCAGGCTTTCCGTCAGCGAAAGCTACATATCGAACAAGCTGAAATTGCTCGAATTTGCCCCGCACGAAAGGCAGCTTATTCTGTACGCAAAGATACCCGAGCGATACGCGAGGTCGCTTTTGAGATTCGGAGACAGCTCCGAGCGCCTTGCCGCGATAAATTCGGTAATAGAGGGAAGAGGCGGCACTTTGCGCGCCGAAAGCACCGCGGCTGCCGAAGAAAAAGCGGAATCGGGCGAAGCGGTTTCGCGCAGAATAAAGGTCAAGCTAAAAGATACGAGAATGTTTACAAACACCGTGGAAAAAGCGGTGGAGCTTTTGCGGCAGAGCGGTGTAAGTGTTTCTTACGAAAATTCGCGCTGTCCCGACGGCGGCACGGAATTCCGCATAAAAGTAGCCGCCGAGTGATTTTGTGCGCCCGCGCACGGGAAAATTTGAAAAAACTATTGTATATTACATAAAAAGTGGTATAATGAATTGTTAAAATACAAATTTTCCGTATGCGAGGGGATTAAAATTGCGTAGAGATGATTTGAGAAATGTCGCCATAATAGCTCATGTCGACCACGGTAAAACCACACTTGTCGACGAAATGCTCAAACAGGGCGGCGCTTACAGAGAAAACCAGGCAACCGAAGAGCGTGTCATGGATAGCAACGACCTTGAGCGCGAAAGAGGTATAACCATTCTTGCAAAGAACACCGCCATTCATTACAAGGGCGTAAAAATCAATGTAGTAGACACTCCCGGCCACGCCGATTTCGGCGGCGAGGTCGAGAGAATACTCAAAATGGTCAACGGCGTCATTCTGCTTGTTGACGCGGCGGAGGGCCCGATGCCGCAGACGAGATTCGTGCTTTCGAAGGCGCTCGAGCTGCATCATCCCATTATCGTCGTAATAAACAAGATAGACAAGCCCGACGCAAGACTTGACGAGGTTCCCGACGAAGTTCTTGAGCTTCTCATGGACCTTGACGCTTCCGACGAACAGCTCGACAGCCCCGTACTGTTCTGCTCCGGCAGAGACGGCACGGCGTCGCTTTCTCCCTATGAGAGAAACGACAACCTTGTTCCGCTTTTCGAGACGATTCTTGAGCATATTCCCGCTCCCGAGGGAGAGCCCGATGACGATTTGCAGCTTCTTGTTTCGTCTATCGACTATAACGACTATGTCGGCAGAATCGGCATCGGCAGAATCGAGAGAGGTACGATAAAGCAGGGAATGGACGCCTTAGTAACAAACTACCACAGTGACGCCGCTCCCAAGAAGACGAAGATAGTCAGCATCTATCAGTTCGACGGACTTGCGAGAGTTCCTGCCGAGACCGCGACCGTGGGAGATATCGTATGCTTCTCCGGTGCGGGCGATATCACGATAGGCGATACGCTCACATCGCTTACAAAGCCGGAGCCGCTTCCCTTTGTCAAGATAAGCGAGCCGACGCTTGAAATGGTGTTCTCGGTAAACGACAGTCCGTTTGCCGGCAGAGAGGGCAAATTCGTCACATCGCGTCAGCTCCGCGACAGACTTTACAGAGAGCTTCAAAAGGATGTTTCTCTGCGTGTAACGGATGGCGAGACAACCGACTGCTTCAAGGTTGCGGGCAGAGGCGAGATGCACCTCACAATTCTTATCGAAACGATGAGACGAGAGGGCTACGAGCTCAGCGTATCGACGCCCCATGTTCTCACAAAAGAGATAGACGGAGAGATATGCGAGCCTACCGAGAGAGTGGTAATAGATGTTCCCGAGGACAGTATGGGCTCTGTAATGGAGAAGCTCGGCGCAAGAAAAGGCGAGCTTATCGAGATGAAGCCGCAGGGCAATAGAATGAGACTTGAATACATCATTCCCACGAGATGCCTTTTCGGTTACAGAAGCGAATTTATGACGGATACAAGAGGAGAGGGCATACTCAACTCGGTATTCGAGGGCTACACACCGCAAAAGGGCGAGATAACGAGAAGATTCACGGGCTCGCTTGTTGCGTCCGAGGACGGCGAGAGCACATCATACGGGCTCTATAACGCGCAGGACAGAGGACAGATGTTCATAGGCGTACAGACGCAGGTTTACGAGGGAATGCTTGTCGGCGAGAATCCGAAGCAGGAGGATATATGTGTCAATGTATGCAAGAAAAAGCACCTCACGGCAATTCGTTCGAGCGGAGCAGATGAGGCGTTGAGACTTGTTCCGCCGAAGATAATGAGCCTTGAGCAGGCGATAGAATTCATCGCGGACGACGAGCTTATGGAGGTAACACCGAAGAGCTTAAGACTTCGCAAGAGAATATTGAAAAACGACCTCCGCGCAAAAGCGGAAGCAAAACTCAAGCAGTAAAAATAAAAGACAAGGCGTAATGCCTTGTCTTTTTTATCTTCGGCTACACCCGATATGACGGCACTCGAGAAACGCCGCATTACTTTGTTCCCGCAGGACGGTCTTCACTCGGACTTACGGACAGTAAGCCCTTCGTTTGCCCGCCTGCGGCGTCGCGTCCTGCGGCGTTTTCGAGCACCGCAGATTCCGTTAGCTTTTTTATCTTTGATTACACCAACAACCACGCCGCATGATAAGGGGCGACTATCAGTCGCCCGCTTTTCGTTATTTTCACCTCAATAAAAAACGGGAAACTGATAGCTTCCCCTACAAGCGCGCCGAAAACATCGTATACCATAAAATCGTTTTTGCGTATGCAAAAACATACCGCAATGTGCGCTATGCGAACAATTCATTTGCCGCTTGAGGCAAAATTCATACGGCGCAGCCGCAAATCACGGCTGCCGATTCATTTCCATTCGCAATTCACGGCTTGCCGATTCATTTCCCTCTTGACAAGCGAACAAATGTTCGATATAATTGCATATACGAACAAATGTTCTCGAAAATACCGTTACAAGGGGGCGATGCCGTGAACACGCGGCGCGAACGCACGGTTTTGCACTGTGACCTCAATTCATTTTTCGCATCCGCGGAGCTGCTTGACCGTCCCGAGCTTCGCGAAAAAGCCGTTGCCGTCGGCGGAGATGAGCAGGCACGCCACGGCATAATTCTCGCCAAAAACGAGCTTGCTAAGAAATTCGGCGTAAAGACGGGAGAAACGCTTTGGGAGGCAAGGAGCAAATGCCCCGAGCTCATCGTTTTGCCGCCGAATTTCGACAAATATATGTATTGGTCGAAGCGTGTCCGCGACATTTACTGCCGTTACACAGACCTTGTCGAGAGCTTCGGCGCGGACGAATGCTGGCTTGATGTTACGGGCAGCCGTCTTATCTTCGGTGACGGCATGGCTATTGCCGAGAGCATACGCCAAACGGTAAAGCGCGAAACGGGGCTTACCGTATCGATAGGCGTATCGTTCAACAAGATTATGGCAAAGCTCGGCAGCGATATGAAAAAGCCAGATGCGATAACCGAGATTCGCAGAGACGAGCTTTCGTCCAAGATATGGAAGCTCGATTGCGGCGACCTTTTCGGAGTGGGCAGAGCAACCGCGGCGAAGCTCAAAAAATACGGTGTGTTTACCATAGGCGACCTTGCAAACACATCGGATGATTTTGTCAAAAATGTATTCGGAAAATGCGGCTTGCAGATACGCGACTATGCCCGCGGAAACGACGAAAGTCCCGTCACTCATGAGGACTACACTCCCGAGATAAAAAGCATCAGCCACGGCTGTACCTCCGCGTTTGACCTTTACGATATTCGCGCGGCGTCGCTTCTTGTCATATCGCTTTCCGAGAGTATTGCGGAAAAGCTCCGCCGCTACGGATTTTGCGCTCATAATATAAAGGTTTTCATCCGCTTGAATACACTTGCATCCGTATCGTTTTCAAAGTCTGTAAACGCTCCGCTGATAAGTGCGCGGCAGATATACACCGAGGCGTGCCTGCTCATAGAGGAAAACTGCGATTTTTCCGTGCCGGTACGGGCGATAAGTGTTGCGGTTTCCGCGCTTTCTTCGGAAAAATGCTATCAGACCGACCTGTTTTTCGATAGCGAAAAAATCGAGCGCATAGCAAGGGCGGAATCCGCCGCCGACAAAATAAGAAAAAGAATGGGTGACGGCGCGATAGTCAGAGCAAGCCTGATGAATGTGAATTTTACGCGGAATTGCGCCATATACGAATTCAATCCGTTCGGTCACAACGCGATAAGATAGTATTGACTTTGACGCCTTTTTGCAATATAATTACAAAGATAATAATTATATTACAGGTGATAAAATGAAAAAAACCGCATCAAAAATACTTATGTTTATAATCGTTCTTTCCGTCATTTCAGGCGCATTTTCGGGCTGCGGAAAGAAAAGCGACGATGATATAGCCGTTCCGGCGGGTTCTTCTCTTGCCCGTGCGGCAGGATGCTATTTCTTCTATCCGACAACGGTGTGGATAGAGTGCGAGGACGGCGAATATATACAGGTAGTCAAGGCGAATATGAATGTTCCGGACAATTCGAGCTTTGTCGTTAACGCCTGGGACGAAAAGGCATTCTTCACCGCCGAGCAGTATTGGAACGGCAACGGAGAAGCAAAAGAAGCGACAATGGGCGAAGAGAAAGCCGAGGGCTACGAAAAGACGCTTAGGGAGCTTGTTCAGAATTACAATCCGGAGAAAAAAGAGAAAATTACCGTCGGCGGATGGGATGCGTACAGAGTTGTCTATACCTGCACGGCGGCAGGGGTTGACTTTAAGATAATGCAGATAACTGTAGCCGTAAAGAAGTCGAATTCGACGAGAATATACGAGCTCACATACACATCGACTCCGGAATATTACGACAGCAATCTCGACAGCATAAATTCCATGGTGGAAAGCTTTACGGTAGAGTGATATGAAGGTACTTCTTGCTTCGGGCTCGCCGCGCCGCGTGGAGCTTCTTAAAGGATGCGGCTTTGATGTAAAGGTTCATCCGTCGGGTGCGGACGAGAGCTACGGCGACTTGACAAATCCCGAAGAAATAGCAAAGCTTCTTGCTTTGCGAAAGGCACAAGCCGTAAGGGATATTGCGGAAGACGGCGAATACATAATCGCCGCCGATACGAGCGTAGTCACGGACGGAATGATTTTGGGCAAGCCGAAGGATGCGGCGGATGCGCGTAGAATGTTAAAGCTCTTGTCCGGCAGAACGCACGAGGTATATACGGGTATAGCCGTAATAAAGGACGGCAGAGCAAGCACGGCTTGCGAGATAACCGAGGTGCATTTTGCAGAGCTTTCGGACGGGATGATATCCGATTATATCAAAACGGGAGAGCCTCTTGACAAGGCGGGAGCATACGGTATACAACATTACGGCGCCGCTTTGGTAGAGGGGATAAACGGCGATTATTTCAATGTAGTCGGGCTTCCGCTGAACAGACTTTTCAGGATTTTAAGCGACGATTTCGGGGTAAGACCGCTTTCGTGGCTGGAGTAAAACGGAGAGGAATATGTCAAAACATATAGGAATAGACCTCGGCACGGCAAATACTCTTTCGTGCGTCGGCGGCGGCAAAATAGTTTTGAGAGAGCCGAGCGTGGTTGCCGTAAACACGGTGATGGGCAAGGTGCTTGCCGTCGGAGCGGAGGCCAAGGAAATGATAGGCAAAACTCCCGGCGAGATAACTACATACAGACCTTTGAGAGAGGGCGTAATAGCGGAATTCGAGATAACAAAGATAATGCTCCGAATGTTCGTAAAGCGCCTTGCGTCGATGGAGCATCTGTTTTTGAGGCCCGACCTTATCGTGTGCATTCCGTACGGAGTGACCGAAGTCGAGCGTATGGCGGTGGAAAATGCCGCGCTCGAAGCCGGAGCACGCACCGTTGCGCTCATAGATGAGCCGCTCGCGGCGGCGATAGGAGCCGGAATCGCGGTTGAGGATTCGAGGGGAAGCCTTGTCGTCGATATAGGCGGCGGCACAACCGAGGTAGCCGTGCTTTCGCTCGGCGGAACCGTTGTATCGAAGTCAGTGCGCACGGCGGGCGACAAGATGGATGACGCGATAATCGCGTTCATAAGGAGAAAATACGGCGTTTTAATAGGCGAAACGGCGGCGGAAAATATCAAGATGACCGTCGGCTCGGTTCACAGATACATTGACCGAGGCTCCGTAAAGGTGATAGGAAGAAATGTCGAAACGGGACTTCCCGAAAGCGTCACGATAAGCTCCGCGGATGTAGGGGAAGCGCTCAAGGATATAATAGACGAGCTTGTCGATACGGTGAGAAAAACTCTTGAAGAAACGCCTCCCGAGCTTTCGGGCGATATACTCGACGACGGGATAACGCTTTCGGGCGGCGGAGCGCTGCTCGGAGGAATAGACAGGCTGATATCCGAGATAACGGGACTTCGCGTAACGGTTGCAAAAGCGCCGCTTGACTGCGTTATAAGAGGCATCGGAAAGGTCATAGACGATATGGACAAGTACGGCCCGATGCTGCATTATGTAAAGTATAAGTAAAAATTTTCGAGGCTTGGATGGGACACATTTTCAAAAATCCGTTTTTCATAATAACGCTTGCGGCGACGGTGCTGATATCGGCGCTTTCGCTTGTTATGCGCATAAACGGAAAGATGAGCTTTGCCGATGATGCCGTTTCCGCTCTGATGCTTCCGTTTGAAAAGGCATCGCGGAGCATAGGTGACTTTTTCGGCAACATCGGTCAGTATTTCAGAGACTATGACAGCCTCAAAAAAGAGAACGAAGAGCTTAAAATGCGCATAAAAGATATGAGCGCCGCGGTTGATAACGCCGACAAGCTCCGCAGGGAGAACGAGTGGCTTTATGACTTTCTCGACTTAAAGAGAAAGAACACCTCATACGAGCTTTGCGAGGCATCGGTGATATCGTACAGTCAGATAGATTATCTTGCCAATTTTACGGTAGACAGAGGCTCATCGGCGGGCATAAAAAAGGGAATGGCGGTAATAACCGAGGACGGACTTCTCGGCTGTATCACGCAGGTCGGCGCAACGACATCGGTTTGCACGGCGACCGTAAACCCCAACTTTTCCGTCGGAGTATACACAGAGCGCATTGACGGAGAGGGCGAGGAACAGAGCGTTTCCGAAACGGGCGAATCGCTCATCGCAACAGGCAATTTCGCCGATGCTTCATCGTCGTATATGAGAATAAGCCACCTTCCGGAAACGGCGTCCGTAGCTTCGGGCGATATCGTTCGCACGGCAGGCTCCGACATATACCCGAGAGGGCTCTTCATAGGGACGGTGGTATCAGTCGAAGCTGACGAATTCAGCCAGTCGATGTATGCGCTTGTCGATACCGGAACGGATATCAATTCCGTTTCCCGCGTTATGATAATAAAGAGCTTTACCGAAGAGTCCGAAGAAACGGCGGAGGCAGAATGATATGAGAATATCTTTACATTCCGTTATAAAGCACGCCATATATACGCTTGCGCTTATTGCCGCCGTAATAATTCAGTGCGCATTTCTCGATAAAGTCAGAATACTCGGCGCGCGACCGCAGATAGTTCTTCTGTATGTTCTGGCGATATCGTTTTTTGAGACCGCACGCGTCGGAGCGATATACGGAGCCGTCGGCGGCTATATTCTCGACATCGCCTGCGGCGGCGGAGCATTTTTCTCCGCGGTAATATATATGCTTATATGCTATCTCGCGTCATACGCCGTCGAGCTTTATTTAAGCGACGGATATCTTCCGTTTTTGGCATCGTCGGCGGTATTTATGATATCAAAGCATATTCTCGACACCTTTGTTCTCATATCAAACTATTCCGGACTCAACTTCGGAAAAACCGTGCTGACGATATTCCTTCCCGAAACACTCTACACGCTTGTACTGTCCGCGGCGATATATTATCCCGTTATGCTGATGTGTACGAGATTAAACCGCGATGTTTATTGATAAAAAACAGTTGACACGGCAAAAAGTTTATGATATATTGTAGAAAAGCGAAGACGGAGACCTACTTTTTTCCGAGTGCCATACAGAGAGAGGAACATAATGCTGGAAGTTCCTTATGAGCAACGATAAAGCGCACCGCTCCCGAGCCGCACGCCGAAGCACAGTAGGCGCCGCCGTTTCCCGCGTTAAGGGCAAAGAGTAAAACGCAAGGTGGAACCGTGCATACAGCACCCTTGACGGCTTGATGCCGTTATGGGCGCTTTTTTATTTGCATATAAAATTTATCATATAAAGGAGAAAAGAAATGAAAGTCATTTATCCGGACGGACGAGTTGAAGAGTGCGCTGAAGAAGACGAGCTCCATGTCATTCGTCATACTGCCGCACACATTATGGCACAGGCAATAAAGCGCATTTATCCCGAAGCGGATTTCGCTTACGGCCCCGCCAACGAAAAGGGATTTTACTACGATGTTGACCTCGGCGACACAAAGCTTTCCGAGGAGGATTTGCAGAAAATAGAAGCGGAAATGAAGAAGATTGTCAAAGAGAATCTTCCCATAAAGCCGTTTATTCTTCCGAGAGACGAAGCCATAAAGCTTATGGAGGAAAGAAAAGAAAAGTACAAGGTCGAGCATATCGGCGACCTTCCCGACGACGCGCAGATAAGCTTCTACAAGCAGGGCGAATATGTTGATATGTGCGTAGGCCCGCACCTTTGCTATACAAAGGGACTCAAGGCGTTCAAGGTAATGGACCAGTCCGGCGCATATTGGAAGAACGACAAGAACAACAAGATGCTCACAAGAATAAAGGGCACGGCATTCAGAACGCAGGAGGAGCTCGACGCATACCTCAAGCTTCTTGAAGAAGCCGAAAAGCGCGACCACCGCAGAATCGGCAAGGAAATGGGACTTTTCATGCTCTGCGACGAAGCACCGGGATTTCCGTTCTTCCTTCCCAAGGGCATGGCGGTAAAGAATTCTCTCATCGACTATTGGAGAGAGATTCACACAAGAGAGAATTATGTCGAGGTATCAACCCCGATGATAATGAACAGACATCTTTGGGAGACGAGCGGTCACTGGGACCACTATAAGGACAATATGTACTCGACGACAATCGACGACGAGACATACTGCGTAAAGCCTATGAACTGCCCGGGCGGCGTTATGGTTTACCGCAGTCAGCCGCACAGCTACCGTGACCTTCCCATGCGCGTCGGAGAGCTCGGACTTGTTCACCGTCACGAGCTTAAGGGAGCTTTGCACGGTCTTTTCAGAGTCCGTTGCTTTACACAGGACGATGCTCATATCTTTATGAGAAGAGAGCAGATAAGCGATGAGATAATCGGTGTAGTTCACCTGATAAACGAGGTATACAGCAAGTTCGGCTTCAAGTATTTTGTCGAGCTTTCCACCCGTCCCGAGAACAGTATGGGCAGCGACGAGGATTGGGAAGCCGCCACAAACGGACTTAAAACCGCGCTCGAAAAGCTCGGTATGCCCTATATCGTCAACGAGGGCGACGGCGCATTCTACGGCCCGAAGATTGACTTCCACCTTGAAGACAGCATCGGCAGAACATGGCAGTGCGGAACGATTCAGCTCGACTTCCAGATGCCATTGAACTTCGGGCTCGAATATATCGACGAAAACGGAAAGCCGCAGAGACCGATAATGGTACACCGCGTATGCTTCGGCTCGATAGAGAGATTTATCGGCGTGCTCACCGAGCATTACGCCGGCAAGTTCCCGACATGGCTTGCGCCCGTTCAGGCAAAGGTCATTCTCGTTTCCGAGAAGTGGAAGGACTACGGCGAAAAGGTATATGAGGCATTGAGAAAGGCTCATGTCCGCGTCGAGCTTGACGACAGAAACGAAAAAGTCGGCTACCTCATAAGAGAGGCACAGGTAGTGGGCAGAGTACCTTATATGCTTGTTATCGGTCAGAAGGAAGCTGAGGAAGGAATCGTTTCCGTCCGTATGCGCGATACCGCACAGACCGAGACGATGACTCTCGACGAATTTGTCGCAAAGCTCACAAAAGAGATAAAAGACAGAGTATAACCTCAACGGTGCAAAAGGCGGCTCGGCAGAGTCGCCTTTTTTGCGCATTATGCCGAAAATATTTGCCGCAAAAGCAGTATGCGTAGTAAATTTTCACAACAATTTTGCAATTTCTATTTACAAAGAGAATTCCGTATGCTAAAATTAAGACAGTTATATGTATACAAACAAACCTTGCTTGCATCGTGTTCAGAAAATATTTTTGAAAGGTAACGGCTATGGTATTTGAAAAATCGGAAGACACAAAAACAATAACCCCCCAACTGTCAAATGACGAACGCTTTCTTTATTTCCCGTCGATAAGAAAGATGAGGCTGTATCTTCTCGCTTTCGCCATTCTTTACACATTCGGCATATTTTCTCCGCTCAGCGACTATAATCAGGCGATATTCTCATTTGCCGTTCCGGCGCTTTACATAATGTCCGGATTTGTCGTCCTGCGCGAAAGCGGAAATATCGAAAAAAGGATTCTCCGCACGATAGGACGCACGGCGATTTGCTTTGCAGTGCTTGCCGTTATATATTTCGCCTTGTCTTTTATCCTCGAACGGGAAGCGACGCTTACGGCTGTGGCTTCAAAGAGATTCTGGTTCGACTTCGTCGTGCTCAATATATGGAAGCTTCCGCATTTGGGCTCTGCACTGTGGTATGTTCAGGCGATGCTATACGCATATATCGGAATATACATCTTTTATAAGATTAAGCTCTTGCGCTTCGATATTTATATTGCCGTGTTCTGTATTGCGGTTGCGACCATCGTCGGAGAGCTTGCCGATGTTATCGGATTTGAGCTGTATCTCACAAACAATCTGGTCATCAGATACATCGGCGGCAATTTCCTTACAAGAGCACTGCCGTACATACTTATAGGAAGATTTATCAGCAGAAAAGAAGAGAAGTTCTCCTCTCTTAAGCTTGGACAGATTGAATTGCTTGCGGTTGGCGGAGTAATAGCCGCAGTAGCGGAATATGTTATTTTAACGGTATTTGACAAGAGAATATACGCGGGCCACTTGCTCGGTATGGGACTTGTAGCCGTTGCACTGTGCCTTTATACATTTTATTATAACGATTCGGATATCGGTCAAAAGGTGCTTTATCCGCTGTCCCGTTATGAGCTTATGATACCGTATTATGTATGCTCACCGCTGTATTACACTCTCTTTGCACTGTTAAAGTCGGATGTTTCGTCGAACAGGCTTTTTGTAATAATGAGGTCAGTTGTCGGACTTATAACGCTTGCGGTAAGCTTTGCGATTCTGTATATGTATGCCGTAATACGAAGAGAAATATCAAAAATCAAATCCAATAAAAGACATCTTAAACACGGATAAAACAAAGACCTTTGCCTATGGCAAAGGTCAGAGCACTGACAAACTCGTTCTACCGGCAATAAGTACATTTTTATAAAAAAGATTTTATGTAAACTGTAAAAATTAAACACAGGTTCAAA
>JAZQOM010000049.1:0-9463 GCA_045627885.1 Eubacteriales bacterium | reverse complement strand
AGACGGGGAATTCCCCGTCTTATTTATTCAGCGCCGTTGTGACTTGAAGACGGCACACCCTCGGCACGAAAAGTTGATTACATATAACAGATTGGAGAAACTCAATATGGAAGAAAAAGAAGAAGGCAAGAAGTCTATTTTCAGAAAAAGCGCCATGGACAAGGTCAGCTCTCCCGAGGAGCTCGACGGCTACCTCAAGGTTACCCGTCCCGGCGTATGGTTTGCGCTTGCCGCGATAGTTGTATTTCTTGCGGGCGTAATAGCCTGGGGCTTTTTGGGACATATAGAAACCACATACAGCGTTGCGGTTGTTGCTTCCGAAAACGGTGAAGCAAGGTGCTATGTACCCCTCGATAAAATCGAAGCCGTTACGGAAGCCGGCAAGATAAAAATTGCCGATAAAGAGTACACCGTCAAGGATATCGGACTTGCCGAAGATATTATTACGGAAAACGATATCAGTGTAATAGCGGCTTCGGGCTACAATCTTTATGCAGGTCAGTTTGTAAAGCCTCTCAAGATTGAAGCTGCCGAATTGGAAAGCGGTATGTATACCGGAGAAGCGGTAATAGAAACAATAAAGCCCATTTCGTTCATAATCAACTGAATTTTTGAGGGACCTTTCAAATGAAGAATACAAAAGTTAAAAAGCTTATAAGCAAAGGTGTCGCAAAAGTTCCGGTCATTATGCAGCTCGAGATGACGGAATGCGGCGCCGCTTCGCTTGCGATGGTTATGGCGTATTTCGACAAGTGGCTCACACTCGAACAGACACGCCAGGACTGCGCCGTTTCGAGAGACGGCTCTAACGCGAAGAATATAATGGTTGCGGCAAAAAGCTACGGAATGGAAGCTCACGCTTATTCCGCAGACCTCGACACAGTAAAGAACGACGGCATTTTCCCCTGCATAATTCACTGGGGATTCAATCACTTTGTCGTTCTCGACGGCTTCAAAGGCGATTATGCCTACTTAAACGACCCCGCAAGAGGCTTTATCAAGGTTTCGATGAAGGAGTTTGATGAGCAATACACGGGCATCGTTATTGTGCTTGAGCCGTCAAAGGACTTTGTTCCGTCGGGCAAGAAAAAGTCTGTCTTCGAATTTGCCGCACAGAGATTGAAGGGAACGGGAACCGCCGTCGCGTTTGTTGCGCTTATTTCCGCAATCGCGTCGCTATTATCCGTAATCAGTCCGGCATTTTCGAGAGCTTTCCTTGATAAACTGTTAGTCGGCGCAAATGAAAAGTTCACACGGGGCTTCTTTATCTTTATGTCCGGATTTGTCATTTTGCAGATAGTCGTTATGTTCATTCAAAGCTGCTATATGTATAAGATTCAGGGCAAAATGGCTGCTGTGGGCAACACCTCGTATATCTGGAAGGTGCTCCATTTGCCGATGCACTTCTTCAGCCAGCGACTTTCCGGTGATATCGCCGGAAGACAGGCGATGAACGCGGGTATCGCCAACATCCTCGTCAACACACTGTCGCCGCTTGTGCTCAATTTTGCAATGATGGTGTTCTATCTTGTCGTAATGATAAGATACAGCATACTTCTTACCGCCGTCGGACTTACATCCGTCATAATAAATATATTTATGTCGAGATATATCTCCTCAAAGCGTGTAAATATAACAAGAATACAGATGCGTGACGCGGGCAAGCTCGAGTCCAATACCGTTTCCGGTATTGATATGATAGAAACGCTCAAAGCCTGCGGCGCCGAAGACGGATATTTCGAAAGATGGGCGGGACTTCAGGCAAGTGTTAACGCCCAGAATGTAGAGTATGTCAAGCTCAACACATACCTCGGAATAATCCCCGGACTTGTATCCGCCATCTCGGGCATAGCCGTTCTCGGACTCGGCGTTTACCTTGTTATTAAAGGCGAGTTTACAGTCGGTATGGTTATGGCATTTCAGGGACTTCTGTCATCGTTCACCGCGCCGGTAACCTCGATGATAGGCGCAAGCCAGACCATTCAGGAAATGACCGCGCAGATGGAACGCCTCGACGATGTAATGAATTATCCCGACGACGAGGTATTCTCATACAAAGCTCCCGATGGAAGCGACGATACGCAGAAGCTCTCCGGAAAGCTTGAGATGAAGAATGTCACATTCGGATATTCAAAGCTTGCCGAGCCGCTTCTTAAAGATTTCAACCTCACCCTCGAGCCCGGCAAAAAGGTTGCGTTTGTAGGCGCATCTGGCTGCGGAAAGTCTACGCTTGCAAAGCTTATATCAGGACTTTATCAGCCGTGGTCGGGCGAGATTTTATTCGACGGCAAGCCGCTTTCCGAGATAAATCACGATGTATTTACGGGCTCGGTTTCGGTAGTTGACCAGGATATCACAATGTTTGACGATACCATATCCGAGAATATCAAAATGTGGAATTCGTCGATAGAGGACTTTGAGATAATTCTTGCGGCAAGAGACGCAAGCATTCACGAGGACATTATGGTTCGCGAAGGCGGCTATCAGCACAAGCTGCTCGAAAACGGCAAGGACTTTTCCGGCGGTCAGCGTCAGAGACTTGAAATTGCCCGTGCGCTTGCACAAGACCCGACGATACTCATAATGGACGAGGCGACGAGCGCACTCGACGCAAAGACAGAATACGATGTAGTCCGCCGCATAACGGAGCGCGGAATCACCTGCGTTGTCGTTGCACACAGGCTTTCCACCATACGCGACTGCGACGAGATTATAGTGCTTGATAAGGGTAAGGTCATCGAAAGAGGAACTCACGATTACCTCTGCTCTCTCAACGGCTTGTATACAAGCCTTGTATCAAATGAATAGGGGAGGCGGTAAAAAATGAGTTTTTTTGAAAATCAGGTTGCGTATTCAAAAGAAATGGACGAAGAGGCATTAAACGAAGCCTATATGAACATCGCGGGCTCCGTTGTCGGCCGCAAGCTCCAGAGAAAGTGGCAAAACGACAGCTTTGCCGCAAAAACCGCACTTGAAGATATATGCAAGTATTACCGCATTCGCCCGCGTGATATTCCCGACAATATGAAGGACTTGAACGATAAGCTCGATTACTTGTTCCAGTCCTGCGGCTATGCGAGAAGAAATATCAAGCTCAAAAAGGGCTGGTACGGTAATGCCGTAGGCGCCATGCTCGGCGTATTTAAGGATACGGGAGCCGCAGTTGCATTGATTCCCGCAAAAATGGGCGGCTATATATTCCGCAGTCCCGAAACGGGAGAATTCGTAAGAGTAAACCGCAAGAACGCGGAACTTATTGAAGACGAGGCAGTGGTATTCTACCGTCCGCTTCCGCTTCGCCCGATAAAAGTCAAAGACCTGATTATCTATATGAAGAACTGCCTTGACTTTGTCGATGTGTTCTGGTTCCTCGTCGTGTCCGGAATAGTCACTTTGCTCGGACTTATTATGCCGAAACTCACGAATATACTGTTTTCGCAGGTGACGGAGTATAAGAGCCTGACGCTTCTTCTCGGCGTTATAATATTTATGCTGTGCCAGACGATTACCGTTCAGATTATATCCGGAATAAAGGCACTTTTGCTCACAAAGATAAACACAAAGCTCGACTTGTCTGTTCAGGCAGCCTGCGTAATGAGAGTGTTCGCGCTTCCCGCAACATTTTTCAAGAACTACACCTCCGGCGAACTGAATCAGTATGTCGCTTATATGAACAACCTTTGCTCGCAGATAACGGGTGCGTTCTTCTCCACCGCGATAACGGGAGTCTTCTCGCTTGTATATATAACGCAGATATTCAAGTATTCCCGCGCGCTCGTTCTGCCGTCGATTATCATTCTGCTTGTAACGCTTGTATTCGGCATAATCACGGTTTTGCTCAATATAAATATATCAAAGCAGCTTATGGAAAACACGGCTACCGAGAGAGGTATTGTGTATTCCATTATTACCGGCATACAGAAAATCCGCCTTTGCGGAGCTGAAAAAAGAGCGTTCTCACGCTGGGGCAACATCTATTCCAAAGAGTCAAAGCTTACATATTCGCCTCCGACCTTCTTAAAATACAGCTCGGTATTCTCGGCGGCAATAGGCTCGGTGGGAACAATCGTGCTCTATTATGCGGCGGCAAAGAACGGTGTAACCGTTGCGGATTACTACAGCTTTTCAACGGCGTATGCCTATATTTCTGCGGCATTCGGTTCACTTATCGGCATTACATCGGTATTTGCCTCAATCAAGCCGATTTTGCAGATAATTAAGCCGATAATGGACGCTTCTCCCGAGCTCAGCGAAGAAAAAGAAGTTGTCACAAGGCTTGGCGGCGGCATAGAAGTCAGCCATGTCACATTCTCGTATCCCGAAAGCGATATAAAGGTTCTCGACGATATCTCACTCAAGATAAAACCCGGACAGTATGTCGCGATAGTCGGAGAATCCGGATGCGGCAAGTCGACACTTCTCCGAATACTGCTCGGATTTGAAACACCCAAAAAGGGCGCCGTTTACTATGACGGAAAGAATATAGATAAGCTCGACAAAAAGTCGCTGCGCAGAAAGATAGGCGTCGTTTTGCAGGGCGGAAAGCTCATGTGGGGCGATATATTCGCAAATATCACGGTTTCCGCGCCGTGGCTTGACCTCAACGCCGCGTGGGAAGCAGCCGAGATTGCCGGAATCGCCGACGATATCAGAGCGATGCCGATGGGTATGAACACCATCGTTCAGGAAGGCTCCGGCGGCATCTCCGGCGGACAGAGACAGCGTCTTATGATTGCCCGTGCGGTTGCACCGAAGCCGAAGATTCTGTTCTTGGACGAAGCAACGAGCGCGCTTGACAATATTACGCAGAAAAAAGTCTGCGACGCTATGGACAAAATGAAATGCACAAGAGTAGTAGTCGCGCACAGACTTTCCACCATACGCCAATGCGACCGCGTCATTCTTATCAAAAACGGAAAGATTGCGGAGGACGGAAGCTATGAGGAACTGCTTAACAAGAACGGCTTGTTCACCGAGCTTGTAAAGCGCCAGTTAGTCGACCAAAAACAATAATTATAATTTTTAATTAATTCACTTTTTTGTGTAGACTTCGACAACAATTTATGATACAATAAACATACTTCTCAACTTAATAGAGGAACTCAATAAAGCCAAAGCGATTATTTCAGAGGCGTTTTGCAAAAAAATCCATCGCAAATTTACTTTTGAAAGGAGGGAAATAAATGAAAAAGAAGACATTGATTGCTATTGTAGCCATTGCTCTTGTAGTATGTCTCGCAATAGGCGGCACACTTGCATATCTTTTGAATGTTCAGGACCCCATTAAGAACATATTTACCATAGGTAAGGTAGATATCACTCTCGATGAGGAAGGTGGCGAATCCAGCGACGACCCCGAGTCAAGCGATAAGCAGTTTACAATCATTCCCAATACTACCGTAACCAAGGACGCAACAGTCACGGTTGGCAAAAACAGCCTTGACGCTTATGTTTTTGCAGTAGTTGATGAGAAGTGCACGGCTGCTAAGGCTGATGGCGGCGAATATACTTTCGGCGATTATGTAACATATACAATCAACTCGACCGATTGGACAAAGCTTGACGGGTATGAAAATGTATACTATCTCGTATATACGGCTCCCGCCGAGACTCCCGAGACTGATACAGTATATCATCTGATTACAGACCTTGACGAAGACGGCAAGGGCGATATCGAGTATGTAGATATCGACCAGGAACTCATCGATGCGGCATCCGCAGACGGTGTAGAGATTAGCCTTTCGTTCCAGGCAGGTGCAGTTCAGTCAACGGGTATTGAAGGTGAAGACGACGCAGAAAAGCTTGCGGCAGCTTGGGATGCTATTTCCGAGAAGTTCACCGTAAGCATCGTCGAAACTCCTGCAGTCGGCTGATTTTCAGGCATAAATAAAACACCTCTGTTATAATAAAACACAATATATATGCGTATATATGCAAAGTCCGTCTTCCGAAAAAAGACGGACTTTGTCGTTTATGGCTATGTCCGCAAAATGTAATTCTCATATAAAACACCATATATCAGAAAAAGCTCGAATAGTACAGCACAGGTACTATTTTTTATTTTTGCTTACATATAATTGTGCTATAGTTACAAGTCAAAGGTGACATAGATGAAATTAAATGAAGCGATAAGCAAACGCATAAAAGAGCTGCTTGATGAACGCGGAATTACGCAGTATCAGTTGTTTATAATATAAAAAAATACAAGGCAGTATGAAAATACTGCCTTGTAAAATCTGTTTGTTATCGTTTATGCAACAACAGTGAAGAGCAATGCGCCGTATGCATCTTCCAATATCCATTTTCCGTTAACCTTAATTACGGTGTAGTCAACGGATTTTTCTATGGGCTCATCAAGCTCTTTGCCGCTTGTTATAACCGTGCAGCTTACGGTATATCCTGCCGTAACCTTGCAGGTCTTAAGCTTCTTGAAATACTTCTTTGTTGCCTTTAAAAGAGTCTTTGCTTTTGACTTTGAGGTATCAAGCTCATCAGCTAAATCCTCTGCCGTAGTGTTTGATAATTCATTAAAGCCGGATTTTCCTGCTTCGCGCAATTCATTCTGAATATCTTTAAGATCGTCTTTGTCAAGCTTTTCTTTGTCGTCAATCTTTATTTTAATCTTAAAGTTATTGCCGTATTGGTCTTTAAGGTCATCTTTTCTTTCTTTAAGGGATTCGTTTTTGTCTTTATATTCGTCTTTGTCTATTTTTTTGTTGGCATTGACAATGGCTTTGAGTTCGCTTGCGGTGAAACCGTTAGACTCATAACTAACCATTTTTTCTATGGTCGTAGCCTTGCCGTTCATTACTTTTTCATACTTTTTGATAGGCGTCTTGTAAGAGCCGGATGCCGATACGATTATGATTATCAGCAAGATAACCGCGATAACCGCAGCTGCAATAAATTTGAAGTTCTTGTTGCCTGTGATTTTCTCTTTGATGCCGTTTGTGTCCATTTTAGCTTTTTCCTTTCAATAATATTGATTGCTGAAGGAGACATTACTGCTAAATCAGCAGGTACAGATAAAGAAGTCCGGCAATCGAAAAATGTCAACGACAATGTTTCGGGAATATTTGTTGCCGAATTGTTATCTGTATATGTCCTCCCTTAACAATATTATAAATTAAAAAGAAAATAATGTCAATAGAAACAAAAAAATGTTTCAAAGATTTCTTTTTTTTAACATATTGTGCAGAATAACGCCCGCGAATCAGTTGAAAAATTGAGCTTGCGATATCGGTATGACGCTTCAATAGCAGAAAAAACAAATTCCGCAAGACAGGGGAATTTGCCGAATTTGGCGTGTGACTTAAAACTATGATTATATCATACATATTCACTTGACAAGTTTTTTTACGGGAGTACAATTATAAAAGCACAATTTAAGAACATTTTGAGAGGTATGAATTAAAATGGATGTACCGTTCGTCTATCTTATCGTCATCGTATTGCTTGCATTATCCGTGGCATTCGGAACAGCAGGATTTTCGGTTTTTGCCGAGTCGAAAAAACCGGCCGTGGATTGCCAAAATGCTTGCGGCGCCGGTCAGACAAAAAGCAATGATGAGCCATGCGACGGAAACAACGAGTCGGCTCTTGATATCCGCGAACTTTCGGTTTCGGGCAGAGAAAAAGTCGATTTTTCATCGAAAGGCGGAAAGAATCTGAATTATAAGAATACGGCAGCATCCGTGAAGAACGGGCAGTCCGCTCAAATATCCGAAGACGGAATGACATTTTCCACCGAGCCGGTTTATAAGTCCACAAAGACGCTGTCAAAGACTCCGAACACCTTTGAAGCGACGCTTCTGCTTCCCGAGAATTTAGGCACGGCACGCGGCGGCGTTATCTTCGGCAACTACGGTTCTACTACCCCAAACATTAACTTTGAGGTCGCCGCAAACGGCGCTCCGCGTCTTTATTGGGTAAACGCGAAAGGCAAGGTTATTGACATCGTATTTACGGGCGCAAATGTCTTTACGGGAGAATGGGTTCATCTTGCCATAGTACGCGACAGCAAGAACGACAAATTTCTTTGCTATGTCGACGGAGTCCTCTGCGATTCAAAAGAAGTTTTTGACAGCGAGGACTTAATTATAAGCACTTCTTATGTTCTCGGCGGCGACCTTCGCGGCGGCAACGCTCAGGCGTTCAAAGGCAAACTCAAAAATGTTGCCGTTTATTCCGATGCAAGAACTGCCGATGAAATCAAGGCGGATATGGACGAGCCCGGCAACGATAAAAACGACCTTCTGTTCTTCTACGACCTTGAAAATGTTGATAAAAGCACCGGCATTATAAAGGACGGCGGCGATTGCGGATACGACTTAAAGAGCTCGTATATATGGTTCGATAAAGAAATCGTAAACGATGAGGACTATGCTTATTCGTTTGCAATTGTAGGCGATACCCAGGTTATAAATTACAGATATCCCGACGCATATTACGGCATCTATGATTGGATTCTTGACAATATCGAGAGAAAGAAAATCAAATGTGTAATCGGCGTCGGCGACATAACCGACCGTAACTCCGAAGAGGAGTGGCTACGCGCACAGATAGTTATGAATCGCATGAATGGCGTTGTGCCATTTACGATGGTTCGCGGAAATCACGATTCTTCAACGAACTACAATAGATATATGAACACCAAAGCAAACCTTGCCCAGATTGAAGGCTCTTACTATACGGGAATTCAAAACACATGGAGGACGCTGAAGGTCGGTGATACCGATTATCTTATTATCGGGCTTGATTACGGCGCGAGGGACCCGATTCTCGAATGGGCGGGCAAGATAATAGAGGAGCATCCCAACCACAAGGTCATCATCACCACCCACTGCTATATGTTCCGTGACGGTACTACGCTTGACGACGGCGATATCGTTCCTCCGTCGAAGGACGCCGCCGGCTTGAACGACGGTGACGATATGTGGGAAAAGTTCGTTTCCAAATACGAAAATATCATTATGGTTATTTCGGGACACGACCCCTGTGAGAAGGTGGTAATGACTCCCGATGTCGGTGTTCACGGCAACACGGTTTGCCAGTTCCTAATCGACCCGCAGGGCGTTGACGCCGGTACGCAGAACGGTGCGGGACTTGTCGCTCTCTTCTGTTTCTCAAAGGACGGAAGTCGCTGCCGCGTTGAATACTATTCGACAATCAAGAAAAAGTTTTATTTAAGCGAAAATCAGTTCATATTTGACCTTAAAACAGGCGAAAGAGTCGATAAATTAAATGTTGAGCAGACTGATAACGAAAGCGATAAGGATTTGCCCGAAAACAATAACACCGATACGGACGAAGAAAAGACAGTCAAAACGAAAAAGAGCAGCCTGCCGATAATCATACTTATTGCATCGGCGGTAATCGTGATAGCCGCAATCGCCGCTGCGATTATACATTTCAAAATTAAAAAGTAGCGCGAAATATAGCTGAAAAAATATGCACCCCAAAA
>JAZQOM010000048.1:0-22519 GCA_045627885.1 Eubacteriales bacterium | reverse complement strand
TTATCGACAACGATGTCTACAAAGCAATAGATTTGCTTTCCTGCGTCAATAAGCGCACAAGCCTCGGCGGAACCTGCCCCGAATCGGTGGATAAGCAGATTTCCGATGTGCTTGCAAAGCTTGAAAAATAAAGTGCTTTTTATAAAACAAAGCCGTTTTGCATAACGCAAAACGGCTTCAGTCTGCTGACTTTGTCAGCAGACTGACAGAGTGCTGAAAACGAAGGGATAATTTTCGTTCTTTTCTTCGTCGGCGTACAAATGTACGACAGAGGAAAAGAACGGAAAAAGGCAATAATGACGGGCGTAATTATTACGCCCGTCATTCCTCTTTTTGCACCTGTGTTTGATTTTCCGGTTTACATAAAATCTTTTTAATAAAAATTACTTATTGCCGGTAGCACGAGTTTTCTGTGCTCCGAAGCCGTTTTGCGTAACGCAAAACGGCTTTGTTTATTTCTTTATTTTACTATGATTTAAGTCTTGCTTCGAGCGTCTTTGCCATTCCGGACACTGCCTGAATGTTGTTTATGATGATTGCATCTGTTATGCCGTACTTTTCGATGATTGCCTTTACGCTTGCCGTAGAGGAGCGGATATCTATAACGATTATCTCCTCAAAATAGTCAATCATATACGGAACAAACGCGTTGCCGTAGGATTCCTTGAACACAATGAGCCTTCTGCCGTTGTGGTTTTCCGTCTTGATATCCGTGAAAGGCTGGTCGCCGCAAATGAACATCGACGCGTAGCTCTTTGCGTTCCTGTTGATTGCCGTGCCGTTGTTTGTGCCTTCCATAGCGGAGCCGCTTGACGAATACTTGAATGTGTAGGGCGTTGCGGGAATATGTCCGACGGTGTAGTCAAATTTTATTCCGGTAGGCTTGTTTGAGCCCCAGTATGTCGTGTAGAGCGTTCCCTGGAATCCGGTATTGATAACGGTTTCGTATGTGTTGAGTGCTCTCGGTGTGATTCCGTTTGCCTTGCAGAACGCGACGGAAGCATAATAAGCGCCGAGAGAAGTCCAATGGTGGTCTGTGCGGTAGAACAGATACTCGTCTCTGTGCTGTGCCATTTCGCCGAAAGCATCGACGGTCTTAACTCCCGTCATCATGGAATATGTGGAGCTTATAAACGCCTTGTGCGCGTCAAATCTGTCCGTTCTGTCTTTCGGTGAGTGGAACGAGCAGCACTTGGGAACGATTATACTGTTGACATTTACGCTCGGGAAGCGTGCGGCAAACGCCGATACGATAGACGCATAGCCTGAGTTGCCTGCGGTGTTTGCGCCGAAGTATTCCATAAGATAGTTGCCGCAGTGAAGAACAGTTCCTCTCGAATTGTAATCCGATTTGCCGTCAACATAGTGACCGCCCGATACGGCTTCCGCGATGAATACCTCATCACCCGAGCTTGAGCCCTTTGCGGGAACGATAGTGGCTCCGCAAACAGTGCATATCTGCGGACTTGTAACGGTAGCCTCGGGGCCGGGAGTATGTCCCTTTGCCTCCTCCAACACCTTTCCGCATTTTGTGCAGACGGACGGCGCGGTGCAGGTGGCTTTTTCTATATTTGCGGTATGCTCCGATGCGGGAACAAGTACCTTTTTGCATACCGTGCAAATCAGGTCTTCTTCGCAGGTAGCATTTTCTGCCGGTGTATGCTCACACGGCTCTGCCAGAGATACGCCGCAGACGGCGCAGACTGCGCCCGTCTCGCAGGAATAGTCGGCAGGATATGTATGCCCCTTCGCTTCTTCTATAACCTCACCGCAGACGGTGCAGGTCGAAGGCTCCGTGCAGGTAGCCGCATGGTCGGGAGTATGTCCCTTTGCCTCGGTTATGATATCTCCGCATTTTACGCATACCTCGGGCTCTGTGCAGGTAGCCTCTTTTTCCGATTCGTGAGAGCAGCATGAGCAAAGCGCCGATGCCGCAAGTGCAATAATTGTGATAAGCGCGATAATTCTTTTCATAGCAAAATCCTCCGACAAAATTCTATCACAGCGGCATCATAAAATCAATATGATATTGACTTTTATTCTCATCGGATTTATCATAATATCATCAAAAGAAACGGAGATAAAATATGAAGACTTATAAGTCAATTTCGGAAATAATCGGCAATACTCCCCTCGTGGAGCTTTGCAATATCGAAAAGGAATTTTCTCTTTGCGCACACCTTTTTGCAAAAGTCGAGTTTTTGAATCCCGCGGGCAGTACTAAGGACAGAGCGGCGCGGCAGATGCTGGACGATGCCGAAAAAAGCGGCAAGATAAACAAAAACACGGTGATAATCGAGCCGACAAGCGGAAATACGGGCATCGGGCTTTCGGCGCTCGGCGCGGCAAGAGGATATCGCGTGGTTATCGTAATGCCCGACACCATGAGCATTGAGAGAATCAAGCTGATGAAGGCATACGGAGCGGAGGTTGTGCTTACCGACGGCAAGCTCGGCATGAAAGGCGCGATAGACAAAGCAAATGAGCTCGCAGAAAAATACGAGAGCGCGTTTATTCCCGACCAATTCGGCAATCCGTCAAATGCGGCAGCTCACTACAACACAACGGGCCCCGAAATATGGGCGGACACCGACGGAAAGGTGGACTTCTTTGTTGCCGGAATCGGCACGGGCGGCACGATATCCGGAACGGCGAAATTTTTGAAAGAAAAATCAAACAGCGTAAAAGTTGTCGGAATAGAGCCGTACGGCTCGCCGTTTATCACAAAGGGTGTCGCGGGAGCGCATAAGCTTCAGGGCATCGGCGCTGGATTTATTCCATCCATATATGATGCCTCCGTCGTTGACGAAGTTGTTACGGTAAAGGACGATGACGCGATAAAAACTGGCGCGATGCTCCCGAAAAAAGAGGGCATTCTCGTCGGAATCTCGTCGGGCGCGGCTCTGTACGCCGCCATTGAGATAGCAAAAAAAGAGGAAAACTCAGGCAAAAACATCGTTGTACTGCTCCCCGATACAGGCGACAGATACCTTTCTACCGAAATGTTCTGACAATAAACCGTGCCATAAACCGTCTTTGCTTATGCAAAGACGGTTTTCTTTTTTCATATCTTGTCCCACTCGCGAATATATTTTACGGAAAGGGGATGAAAGTATGTCCGGAATAAATACGGCTTCGCTTTATCTTCCCGAATCGGTAAAGCTTCTTCTTTCCGCCTGCGACAAGGGCTTTTCGGAATCAATAAGGGAAATCCGTCTGCGCGAGGGCGCTCCTGTTTGCTTTACTCTCTCCGGCGGGAACTATTTTATTTCTTCAAGCGGAAAACCGACGCAATTTCCGAGCGGCAAAGCTCTGTGCGGCGCAGATATCGAATCCGTGGTAAAAAAGCTCTGCGGCGGCTCGATTTACAGCTACGAAGACTGCATCGCAAAAGGATATATCCCGTGCAAGGGCGGAATCCGCGCCGGCGTTGCGGGTGAGCTCGGGCATTCCTCCGACGGAAAGGCTTTTGTGTCGCATATAAGCTCCGTCTGCATACGGATTCCACACGATGTCAAGGGCATATCCGACGGAGTAATGCGCATCTTCGAGAAAAACGGGCTCTGCGGAATTCTCATATATTCTCCGCCGGCGGGCGGAAAAACCACGCTTTTAAGAGAGCTCGCGGCAAGGCTTTCGTCGGGATATGCGTGCGTTCCGCCCACAAGAGTAGCACTTATCGACGAGCGCTCGGAAATAGTCTGCGGTGCGGAGCTTCCGCTGTGCGATATCTATGACGGCTATCCTAAAGCAAACGCTATGGAATACGCTCTGCGCACGATGTCACCGGAGATAATTCTTTGCGACGAGCTCGGCGCGGAATCGGAAGTAAATTCCGTGCTTGCCGTGCAGAACGCCGGAGTTCCGCTTGTTGCGACGGCTCACGCAAAAAGCAAAGCGGAGCTTTTGCGAAGACCGCAGATTAAAAAGCTCATAGACGCGGGCGTTTTTGAGTTCTGCTATGAAATTTCTTCGGGAAAGGCGTGCGAAATGTGGCAAAATACATCGGAGCGCTCATGATTACGCTTGCGGCAAGCATATCCGGAATGGAAAAAAGCCGCTTTGCAAAAAAAGAGCTGTCCTCTCTCTCCGAGCTTTACGATTTTTTTACACTCTTATCCCGCCGAATACGGGAAAGGCGCGAGCCGCTTGCAAGGATATGCGCGGAAAGCTCCGACGCCTTTGCAAAAAAGCTGTACATGTGCGGATTTGTATGGAAAAACGCTCTCGATATGCTTTTTCTCCGCGACGATGTCAAGGAAAAGCTCCTTTGCATATCGGAAAGCCTCGGCGGAGTGTCCGCAATATCGGAGCTCGAGCTTTGCGCGGATGCGACGGAATACCTTTGTGCGAAGCTCGAATCGGCAAAAACAGAATTGAAAAAAAAACTCCCGCTTTATCGCAGTCTTTGGCTTATCGCGGGACTTGCCGCCGTTATAATTTTGATGTAGAAAGGGAAAACCGTGGATATTTCTCTGATACTTAAGCTTACGGGACTCGGAATACTCGTAAGCGTTGCAAGCCAGATTCTCAAAAAAAGCGGACACGACGAACAGGCAACCTTTGTCTGCGTCGCGGGAATAGCCGTTGCTCTGATTATGACCGTGGGCAAAATCGGCGAAGTTGTCGATACCGTAAAAGAGGTATTTTCTCTGTGAATGTGTTTTCCGTATGCGGATTTGCGGTGCTTTGCACTGTGCTTTGCACGGTGCTTCGCTCGGTTGATAAACAGATGTCCGTCGCGGTTTCAATAGCCGCCGCCGCTATGGTTGCGCTCTTTGCCGTTTCAACACTTTCGCCGGTAGCGGAATATCTGCGCGGTCTTTCAAAAGTCGCGGAAACGGGACTTAAAACCGTGCTTAAGGCTCTCGGAATAAGCTTTTTCTGCTCGCTTGCCTGCGATATCTGCAAGGAATCGGGCGAAAACGCCCTCTCAAAACAGCTCGAATTTGCTGGAAAATGTGTGCTTTGCGCTCTGTGCTTGCCGGTGATATCCGAGCTTTCTTCTGTTATTTCGGGGCTTGTAAATTGAAGAAATTACTTGCGCTTGCCGGTATTTTTGTTTTATTTGTTGCATTCTGCCCGAGCGTCTGTGCCGCCTCGGGAACGCCCGACGACATTATGCAAAATCTCGATATGTCGGGCGTTTACGACGCGCTCGGCGAAGACGCGGAAAGCGTCGGCACGCTTGAGAGCTTCGGCGACAAATTCAGCGCGCAAAGCCTTCTTTCCTACGCGATAAAGGTTATTGCAAGACTTGCAAAGCCGCTTATCGCAGATACTCTCGTGATATTTTCGTATCTTGCGGCGGCGGCTGTAATAAAGCGAATAACATCGGAATTCAGCACGCACGGACTGCAATACGCGGCAAAGCTATGCACGGTTTTGGTGATATCCTGCGCGGCAGTCGGAATAATAAGCGCTGATTTTAACGAAGCCCGTGAGCTTCTTTTGAGGATAAAAGGCTACTATTCCGCGGCGATTCCGGTGATGAGCGGACTGTATCTTCTCGGAGCAAACGCCTCTGCGGCGGCGGCATCTGCGGCGGCTTCCGATTTTGTTCTTTCCGCAGTCGGAATAATTGCAGACAGTATAATTCTGCCGTCAATGAGACTGTGTCTTGCGCTTTGCGTCGCGGGAGCGGTCTCCGACGGTGCTTCGCTGTCGCCCATCTCGGATTTTATCAAAAACTTCTGTTCAAAGCTGATAGCATACGCGATGATGCTTATAAATTCGGGAATGCTTCTCTCGTGTAAGCTCGCGTCCGCGGCGGACGGAACGCTTGTGCGCTCGCTCAAATTCGCGTCAAGCTCGTTTATTCCCGTCATCGGCTCGGCAGTGAGCGAAGCGACCTCCACCGTGCTTGCATCCGTCAGCGCCGTGCGAACTTCTTTCGGCGTGTTCGGAGTAGTCGCGCTCTTTTATATTCTGCTTCCGACTTTGATAAAAACAGCCGTCCACAAGGGAGCTTTCGGGCTTGCCGCCTCGGTTGCAAAATCACTCGGCTTAGATACGGAAAGCTCTCTGCTTTCCGGAATGGCGGGAATCTATGCCGTCGCGCTCTCCGCGCTGATTGCCACGGCGATATGCTTTACTTTTTCTGCGGCGATTCTTGCCGGAACAAAGGCGGTGTGACATGAAATTCTCGAGCTATATCGAGCTTGCGGCGACATTTTCCATGGCAGTCGGCATAGTCGCCGCCCTCGCGCCCTCCGGCTTTGAAAAATATGTAAAGCTCGCCTGCTCGCTCTCCGTACTGCTTACGCTTTTACTGCCCGTGACCGAGCTTGTCAAAAGTATTCCAAATCCGATAAATTACGAAGAAAAAGTAATAAACGCGCAAGCCGAAGAATACATTATAGCGGAAAGCGACCTCATCGGGCGCCGCGCGGAAGAATATCTCAAAGAAGAAATCCATACGCTGATAAAGGAAAAAACGGGCGTATCCGATTTTTGTTCCGACTGCATATTCTCCTTTACATCGGGCGGCATCCTCGACGGAGTCTCCGTCGCGGTAAAAAGCGGCGGCATAACCGCTTACACCGTGCTGGAAATGAAAAAAGAAATCCTCGAAAAATATCTTTCGGGACTTATGTGTTGTGAGGTGAAAATATCGATTGAATGAAAATATTTGAAAAATTCGGCATAAGAGCTGCGCTTGTGCTTCTTGCCGCCGTCGGAATCGGGCTTATGCTATTCGGCGGCAAGGGAAAGCAAGTCAAAGAAAAAGAGAACACGGAGCTTGAAGAAAAATTCAAGCAGGCGATACTTATGATGGACGGCGTTGACGACGCCGATGTGATAATCACCGAAGAAAGCGGCAAGCCGACGGGCGCCGCCGTGGTATGCAACGGAGGCGACTCCGAGACCTGCGGCAGAATAACCAAGCTGATGTGCTCGGGGCTGAACCTTTCCGCAAATAAGATATATGTTGTGTGCAATTAAAAATTAACATACGGAGGCAGAAATGAAAATCTTAGAAAAGCTCAAAAAATTACCTAAACTTTCACGCACGGCAAAAAAAAATCTACTGCTTTCTCTGTCGCTTGTCGTGATTTGCGCCGCGGTATTTCTCAACTGGCGTCTTGCAAACGGCGATACCGAGATAGAGGGAATAGTTCCCGCAGGCTCGCAAAAGGAAGGCGAAAAGGAAACGGATGCGAAAATTCTCGGTCAGAGCGTTGAGGTTGACTCGTCGAAAGAAGATGACTACTTCGCGGTATCCGTAATAGACAGAGAGAGAGTTCGCGACACCGCAATTGATACATACAGAGAGATAGTGGATAATGACTCCACAAGCGCCGAAACAAAGGCAGACGCCCTTGCAAAAATGACAAAGCTCGCCGACGCCATGACAAGCGAAGTGAACATCGAAAATCTCGTTATGGCAAAAGGCTTTGAAAACTGCGTGGCAGTCGTCAGCGGCGACAGCGTTGATGTAATAGTGAAGACCGTCGGACTTTTGCCGAGCGATATCGCGCAGATTAGAGATATCGTAATATCGGAAACAAACGCTCCTCTCGAAAATATTCGCATAATCGAACATGTGTGAAAAAATACGGCTTCCCGCAAGGGAAGCCGTATTTTTCATTTTATGAATTTTCCCAAAAGCGCCGCACCGATTATTCCCGCGTCGCCCGCAAGCGTTGCCGCACTTATCTTTGTATGCGGAATATCGAGATTTCTCGTAAAATCCTTTTCGTATGCGATTTTTCTTATCGGTGCAAGCAACCGTTCGCCTTGAGCGCTCACCGCTCCGCCTATCGCTATTTCGTCTGGCTGGAATATGTTTATGATATCCGCAACGCCTTCCGCAATCTCCTCTGTCCATTCATCAACAAACCTTTGAGCCGTGGCGTTCTTTTTCGCGTCCGCAGCCTCGAATATCGTTCTGCCGCTTATCTTATCTGCGGGTATACCTGTCTTTTCGGCGCATTCCTCGGCGTTCTTTATTAAAGCAGTCATCGAAGCATAGGCTTCGAAGCAACCGCTTCTGCCGCAGTCGCAGATTCTGCCGCCCTTGTGCGTCACTATATGCCCGAGCTCCGCGCCCGCGGAATTTGCGCCCGTATAAAGCTTGTCTCCTATTATTATACCGCCGCCGATGCCCGTTCCTATTGTCAGGAACACAAAAGAGGTCATTTTTTTGTCTTTTCTTGCAAGATATTCCCCTATCGCCGCGGCATTAGCGTCATTTTCGATATATACCGGAACATTGAGCCTTGCCTGAATATACTCCTTTATTCTCGCGCCGCCGTAGTTTATCGTGCCGACATAGAGCAAAACGCCGTTTTCTCTGTCGCTTATGCCGGGAGCGCCGATTCCGACACTCTCTATTTTATCCTTCGGAATGCCGCTTGCCTTTATCGCCTCAAAAAGCGCTTCCAGACAAGCCGCGCAGAATATATCGCCGCCCTCCTTCGGAGTCTTTACGCTGTGCTTTGCGATTATTGCAGAGCTTGCGCTGTCGACGATACCCGCCTTTATGCTCATTCCTCCGATGTCGATACCCGCGAAAAATCCCATTTTGATTCTCCCGTTATTCTGTCGCAATTACCGCCGCAAGAAGTCCGCGTACTGCGCCCTGCGCACGGTGCGAAAAATACTTTGCATTGTTTATTTTGGTGCATTCGCCCGCCGTTTCTATCTGTGTAACACCACATCTTTCAAGCTGATATGCACAGATTGCCGGAATATCTATGTGCGGCTTTTCATAGCTCGTTCTGTCCACGAATACAGCATATCCCGCGCTTTCAAAAACCGTTGCGACCTCGTCTCCGACCTCAAAGCTCTCCTTTGAAATGCAGGGCCCTATCGCCGCGCATATATCGGCACCTTTTGTGCCGTATTCCTCTTCCATTTTTCTTACGGATGCCCCGACGATGTCGGCAAGAGTGCCTCTCCAGCCCGAATGTATGGCGCATACCGCGTTATGATTTTTATCGTAAAGCAGTATGGGCGTGCAATCGCTACTCCTCACAAGAAGCAGAACGCCCTTTTCATTCGTAGTGACTGCATCCGCCTGAAACGGGATTTTTTCTTTGAAAATGCCCGCGCCCTTTTGCTCTTTTCCCACTCTGACGCATATTGCGGAATGAATCTGTTTTAAGCATACGATGTCGCCTTCCGCAAAGCCGAGAGTGCCCGCAACGCGCGAAAGATTTTCGTGCACATTTTCGTCCTTATCGCCGACGGTAAAGCTCGTATTGAGAGTTGCATAAGCGCCCTCGGATACCCCGCCGAGCCTTGTCGTAAAAAGATGCGGCGCTGATATCAGCGCGCTTTGCAGATACTCTAAATTTCCCGAAAACTTATGTATCATCGCGTTTCACCGTAATATTAAATCGGTTTGCCTGCGTGAGATTGCCGTTTATCTCCATTCTGTAAACAATATCGAGAGTGCCGCCGTTTTCGAGCGTCACGGCGTTGTCCACCTTTTTGGTGGCTATGCAGATGCGAAACGGCATAATTCCCGTGTTATACATGGCGCTCTTTCTGGAATTCTCCTCAAATATCATATTGGAGCTTACCGTTCCTTTTCTCTGCATATATACATTTTTCGGCTCGCTCGGAGAAAAGTATAAGCTCGTCGTCGAGCCTTCCATTCCGGTAAGCTCGCTTTCTTTATATGATATCTCTATTCTGCTGTTTTTCTTTCTCATCACGCCCTCGGTGCAGAACTCTATGTGGCTTTCTCCGTTGCCGTTATCGGAAAACGGAAGAAGGTCGTCGTAGTCCTTTGCACACTCCTCAACCGTGAGCTTCAGCTCTTCCTCGAGCTCCGAGAGGTCGTTGAAATTCGATGCGTATTCGCCGGCGTAGGCTTTTGCCGCGATACCGGCGTTAGGATTCTTCGGCTCGTATATCTTCTGCGCCGAGCGAATTGTTATATGTACTGGAATATCCTTCATTGTTACCTCTAATATTTCTCGATATCGGTCTTTTCCGCTTCACATACGGGCTCTCCCAAAAAAGCACCCGCAAGCTTTTCAAAATTTCTCACTCCGTCGCTGACAAAAAGCGATGTCTTTCCGCCGCTTTTCTTTGATGCAAGTCCCTTTGTTTCGAGATAATCTCTCATCATTTCAGCCGCCGCGGAGCCGGAGTCCACCGTCACCGCGCCGACAAGAGCTTTTTCTATCGCGTCGCAAAGAAGCGGATAATGCGTGCATCCGAGAATAACCGTGTCCACCTTGCCCGCGAACGGTGCAAGATAGTCCGAGACTATCACCTTTACGGCGGGATTTTCCGCGTCCGTATATCCGTTTTCGACAAGCGGAACAAACATCGGGCAAGCCTTGCACTCGACCTTTATATCGGGGCGCAGCTCTTTGAGCAGCTTTTCGTATGCGCCGGATTCCACCGTCGCCTCCGTGCCGAGTATGAGCACCGTGCCGCCCTCTTTTGTTAGCATCGACGCCTTTTTTACGGTCGGCTCGATTACGCCCACAACGGAATCGCCGCATTCGGCTTTAAGCTGTTCCATCGCGTTTGCGCTGACCGTTCCGCATGCAACCAAAATTGCCTTGCAGTCAAAGCTTTTGAGAAAACGCGCGTCCTGCATGGCGTACTTTCTTATTATTTCCGTAGATTTTGTGCCGTAGGGAACGCGTCCCGTATCGCCGAAATATATTATATTTTCATTCGGGCAGAGTGCTTTAAGCTTTTTGAGCGCCGTAAGTCCGCCGAGTCCCGAGTCAAACACTCCGAGAGGTCTTTCCGATATATCCATAAAACCGGCCTCCGTTTTTTTACATTATATGTTCTTTTCGAAAAACATTTCATTTATATTTTTTAATATTATCGCACATTCACTCTGCCGTGTCAATATACAAAGGCGGCGGAGCCGAAAGCTCCGCCGCCATTTCATTCTTTATATCGGATATTTATCCGCAAAATATATATGATACAAAAGATATATCGCGTCGTCGGTGTCTACCGTCCCGTTTTGGTCAAAATCGCACGGCTTTTCTATCGGATACAGCTCGGGGAAAAATATATGATAAAGAAAATATATCGAATCCTCGGTGGTAAGCTCGCCGTCTCCGTCATAGTCGAAAATTACGGTAATATCGGCAATATAGCCGCAAACGGTGCAGATGTCACCTTCAAGCGAATGGCACTGCGCGGGCATTTTTTCGCCGCACAAAGAGCATACCTCGGTATGCGTATAAGCATCGCACTCGAACTTATCGAATCTGTGCGGCGGAACTCTCATCTCTCCGCAGGCGTCGCAGTCGGCGTCGCATTCATCGGTGTATATATGCTGTGAAAAGCTCATTTTACATTCGCATCCGCAGAGAGAGCAGGTGTAGATAATCTCGCCGTCAACCCCGTCCTTCGGAAGCGATATGAGAGTGTGTTCTCCGTATTTGCAGATATGCGACTCATCGCTTATGCTGAACTTCAGGGAGCTCCACTTTGCAGAATATCCTTTTGCGTCTGTTGCAGTGTATTCGAGGATATACAGTCCCTTTGAAAAATTGGAGAATTTGGTGTTTGAATTTATCTGCGATTCTTTAAGGCTCAGCGAAAAAGCGTTCGGCTTTTCGGTATATTCGTATACGGTATCTCCGCTTACTGCGTCCTTGATGACGCATTTTACTTCCGATAGCTTTACAACAGAGGAAATAAGCCCTCTCATCGCAAAGGATTTGCCCGCCGTATGGCAGACGGGCGCATTCATATCGGTAAAAATTATCTCGGACTCCGCATCCGCATCAAACGGCGCAAGCGTGTCGTAGTTGTTGCTTCTCGTTATCGCCACGGGGCACGAAGCGTATGCGACGGAGCCGTAATTTGACTTAAAGGGAATGGTATGTATTCCGACAAGGTCGTTTTCTATAAAATTGCTGTCGAGCACGGTCGCGCCGGTTTTATTGCAGGAAATAAAAATCATCGAATGTCCGGAGCTTTTATCCGTGCCCTTCTGCACTCTGATTATATCGCCCGGGCGTGCATACTTGTTCAAAGTATCGTAGTCGAATTTTGCGCTGCTGTTTGTTTTCGGAGATACAATCAGGCTTACATTTTTGCCTATTGAATATTCGGGCGACTCCGCAAATATGTACCACTGTGCGAATGCCGCAAATCCGAAGCACGACCAGCCCTTCGGTATCTTGAAGGAGCCGTCGGGAAAATAATAATACGGAAGCTGTGATGCCTTTACCGTATACCCGAACAGCTCGGAAAACCAACTGCACTTTATAACATTTTCGTTATAGCATTTGTCGCATGAATTATCCGAGCAGGGCTTGTTGTTTGTGGTGAAATATCTGCCGTCCAAAAGCTCCGCAAGCTCATAAATCATCTTGAGCGCCCTCTCCTCCGAAGCAAAAGCAGGAGCTTCCTCCGGATTTGCATTTTCGGCGTAAACCGTAAATGCAGGCACGAGCAAAGCAAGCGCGATAAGAACGGCAAGTGCTTTTACCGCCGTGTTTTTTATCATATAATCGTCCTTATTCTTATTAAACTTTGTGCATTTTTACACTTTTTACGACATATTCTATCATAAAATCGCACAATTTGCAAGTGCAATATTTTTCCGCGTGCTTTCGGAATATAATTGCGTTTTCGCGTCAAGAATCTTCGCGAGGTGATTAGTTGCTTACCGTACTTATCAGAACAGTCATAATTTATTTTGCCGCCGTGTTTTCGCTCCGCTTTATGGGCAAGCGGCAGGTCGGGGAAATGCAGCTGTCGGAGCTGACTACCGCCGTGCTTTTGTCGGAGCTGCTCGCCGCTCCGGCGGTTAATCCCGATACTCCGCTATTGTACGGAATAGTTCCGCTCTGCGCTCTTGTGAGCCTTGAGGTAATGGTGTCGTTTATCATAACAAAGTCGCGGCTTGCATCAAACATATTCGACAACCGTCCGAGCATAATAATAGAACACGGGGTGATTGTTCAAAAGGAATTGAAAAAGCTCCGATTCAGCGTCGCGGAGCTTATGAGTGAGCTCAGGCAGAACAACATCGCGGAGCTTTCCGAGGTGGACTATGCCATTCTTGAGCCTAACGGCAAGATAAGCGTATTCCCGAAGGACGGCTCAAAGCAGGTCACAAAAGCCGACCTTTCGCTTAAAAACAGCGGCGGCGGAATCGGCTTTGCCGTCGTATGCGACGGCAAGCTCTGCAAGGAAGCCATCGCCGCGGCAGGCACAAACGAAAAAAAGATTATGTCGGAAATCTCATCAAAAAAGCTAAAGCTTTCCGATGTCTTCTTTATGAGTATGGGCGGCGCCTCCGGAACGATAATAGTCAAAAAGGAGAAGAAAAAGAAGAAATGAAGATGGCGATTGTTTCCCTCGCGCTTATTCTGCTTGTGACGGGTATAGCGGTAACGGGATATGTAAAAGTCTGCGTGATATGCGATAATCTCGAAAGCTTTGCCGAAAAGATTGACTCTCGCACAAATTACGGCGACGCCGAAGCCGCCTCAAAAAAGTGGGAAAAGGATAAAATGCTGCTCGGTATGCTCGTTCCGTCGCAAAGCCTTAACGCCGTGACCGCGTCGTTTTCGCTTTTGTCGGAATCCTTAAAATCCGGCAATTCTGACGGCGTTTATGAAGCAAAATCGCAAATTTCGGCGTATGCAGGCTTTATAAAAGACGCGGAAAGCGTTTCTTTTACAAATATTTTTTGACAAAGGGCAAATTCGGTGATAGAATATCGGTGGTGATATAATGCTATATAAATGCAAGCCTGACCGTATGACGACGGCGGTTGCAACAGTCGCTCTTCTTGCGGCTTTTGCCGCCTGTATGAAGCTCGGAAGCGAATTAGAGTCCGTGCTTCGCACAACATTTTTCGCGGCGGGAACACTGTTCTTCGCGGCGGCGCTTTATACCGTGTCAAGGCATATTTTTTACAGGTATATATACATTCTCGAAGCGGACTGCCTGAAGATTTACAGAATTATCGGCAAAAGCAGTACGCTTTGCGCGAACATTCCGCTTTACGAAACGGTCAGCCTCGAAAAAAGGCGAACAAAAGCCGTGCGGACATATTCGTATACGCAAAACATTTTTCCCGAAAACAAAAGATATCTTCTCTGCGGAAAATCGGGACAAAAATACACCGTGGCACTCGAAGCGTCGGAGGGATTTTATACGATGCTTCTTGCGTTTATGCCGTCAAAAAAGGTTTGACGGCAAAGTGAGTTCGAGACCTTCCTCACTTAAAACAAAACTAAAGGAGATAAAATGAAAAAAACTCGTTTTGTGGCAAATGCGGCACTTGTTGCCGCGCTTTATACGGCACTCACCCTGCTTTCGGCATCTCTCGGGCTTTCGGGCGGAGCCGTTCAATTCAGAATTTCGGAAGCGCTGTGCATTCTCCCCTGCTTTATGCCAGAAAGCATTGCGGGGCTTGCGCTCGGCTGCGCGGTGTCGAATCTTTTGACGGGTTGCGCCGCAGCGGATATAATCTTCGGCTCTCTTGCAACACTTGCCGCCGCGCTTTTTACATATTTATTGCGAAAAAACAGATGGCTTGCCGCATTACCTCCGATTGTGCTCAACACCGCCGTTGTTCCCGCGCTTTTGTGCCTTGTGTATAAGACGGGCGCGGCTTATCCGTATCTTTCACTGACGGTATTTATCGGAGAATTCGTATGTTGCGGCATACTCGGTGAGCTTTTTTACTCCGCACTCAAAAAGCTCAAGCTGTAAAAAAGATATAAAAAAGCCTTTTCCTCAAGAAAGAGGAAAAGGCTTTTTACTGATTTACTGTTGTACGGGTTGCTCCTGCTGCTGGGGCTGACCTTTTTTTACTCTGCCGATAACCTCCGCGTCGTCGCGGCTTATCAGCTTTATCACCGTGTCGCTCTTGCTGTTTAAGCGCACCTTAATAAGTCCGGCAAGAGGATTTGTGTCTATTACGACGCCCTCGTCGCCGTCGGCGCATCTTACTATCGAATCGACGGGCGGCGTCTTTTTGATTTCTTCCTCATAAATGTCGTTCTCGTATTTGAGACAGCATATAAGTCTGCCGCAGGTGCCGGATATTTTTGCGGAATTGAGCGAAATGTTCTGGTCTTTTGCCATCTTTATCGAAACCTGCGCAAAATCGGAGAGAAAGCTGTTGCAGCAGAAAACCCTGCCGCAGATTCCGAGTCCGCCGAGAAGCTTTGCCTCGTCTCTGATACCTATCTGCCTGAGCTCGATTCTCGTTCTGAAAACCGTAGCAAGGTCTTTTACAAGCTCACGGAAATCCACTCTGCCGTCGGCGGTGAAATAGAATATCAGCTTGTTGTTGTCAAATGTGTACTCCACATCCACAAGCTTCATTTCAAGTCCGTGGTCTGCAATCTTCTTTTCGCATATCTCGAGAGCTTCCTTCTCAAGACGCTTGTTGTTCTCGTAGCGGCGCTTGTCGTCGGCGGTTGCCGCACGCATAACTGGCTTTAACGGCTGAACTACCGTGCGCTCCGGAATAAATGTGTTCGGCACGGCGATAAAGCTGTACTCTATTCCCCGTGCGGTCTCCACTATAACGGGCGTATCTTTTTCAAGCTTCAATCCGTTCGGAGAAAAATAGTAAATCTTTCCCGTATCCTTGAAGCGCACTCCGACTATCTCGACCTTGTTTTCGCCGTCTTCTTTCGGCTCGGCGCCGAAGCTTGACTGAAAGCCCACCTCGGGAGTTCCGCCTGCCTCGTACGGCTTGAACTGCTCGTTTTCGGTATTGACCTCCCTCTCTGAAAGCTCCTCTGCCGTCTCGGGAATTGCATTCGGAGCGGTTAAGTTCGGTCTTTCGCCGTTCTTCGGGTGGTACGGCTTTCTGTGATGATTATAGCGAAAGTTTTTTCCGCCGAATCTCTGTGTGCCGTAATTTGTCTTATTGTTCTGAGAATCTTCCATATATTTTCCTCTTTTTCAGATTGCCGACGCCACTCTTAACGCAGAGAGAGTCGGGTTTCCGTTTCTGTTTATTTCGCCTTTTTCGTTTTCGAGAACATCATAGAACGCAAGTGCTCTGCTTTGTGTGAATTTTCTTCTTATGCGTTCGCTTTCCTCGGTGCTGTCAAAGAATTCCGCGTGTGACTTTGCGTAATCCTTTGCGGCGGCATCCCGCATGGCAAGCTGCATATACGAGTAAATTTCCGTAAGCTTTTCCTTTGTGCAAGCACTTTTGGCGCAAAGTGACGCAAGTGCCGCGGTCTTGTCGCCCGACGCGAGCGCCGCCAATACCTTAAACGCGATTTCGCGCATGGCAAATCCGCCCTTGCCCTCAAGCGCATCGTACGCCGCTCCGACCGAGCCGCCGGAAAGTCTTGCGGCTCTCATCGCCTCCGGCGCGGATACTCCGTACTTTTTTTCGAGATGCTTTGCAAGAATGTCCGACGGAATCTTATCCATCGCAATCTTCATACAGCGTGAGCGCACCGTCGGCAGGACTGCCGCCTCGCTCGACGCAAGAAGCATAAACAAAACACTTCCGCTTGGCTCTTCAAGAGTCTTTAAGAGAACATTCTGCGCCTCTTTTCCGAGAGTGTGCGCTTCGTCTATTATAAAAATTTTGGTGTCCGCTTCATTTGGCGAAAGCTCTGTTCCGCCTATGAATTTTCTGACGGCGTCGACCTTTATCGTAGCGTCTCCCGCTTCCCTTTTCAATATATGGATATCGGGATGCGTACCGTGCTCCGCTTTGATGCAGGCAGAGCATTTCCCGCAGGGAATATCTTCGCCCGTGCAACACAAAGCCTTTGCTACAAAGCTTGCCAAAGTCTTTTTTCCGCTTCCGTCGGGACCCGTGATAAGATAGGCGTGGGCAAGGCTTTTTGTTTTTATCTTCGACAAAAACATATCGAGCGTTTTTTCGTTGCAAAGTAACGCTTCCACCCGTATCACCCCTGCACTATAATTATTCATTTCAGTATATCACATTATTCCACGCAAGTCAAATAAAATTCGGCAATACTTGAAAAGCGACGCTTAAAGTTGTATAATTTATTAAAGAAATTTCCGAAAGGTATGCCATGAAATCAACGGATTACATTTTCCCCGACCTTATGATAGTTCAGGACGAAAGACATCTCAAATACGGAACCGACGCGCTGCTTCTTTCGGCGTTCGCAAGGGGCGGCTCCAAAAAGCGCGCCGTTGACCTCGGTTGCGGCAACGGAGTTATCGCTTTGTGCCTTGCAAAAGCAAACAAAGCTCAAAGCGTCGTCGGCATCGAGCTTCAGGAAAGCTCGGCAGAGCTTGCAAAAGAAAGCGTAAAGCTGAACGGGCTCGAAGGCGCCGTGGAGATTCGCCGCGCCGATTTGCGCAATGTTCCGTCATGCGACTGCGGAGCATTCGACTACGCGGTGTCAAATCCGCCGTATATGAAGACACATCACGGCAAAAAATGTGAGCTTGACGAAAAGGAAATCGCCCGTCACGAGGTCGGCTGCGACATAAATTCTCTTTGCGCGGCGGCGTCAAAATATGTAAAATTCGGCGGTGAGCTTTTTATAGTTTACCGTCCCGACAGAATAAGCGACCTTTTCTGCGCTCTGCGCGAAAACCGATTTGAGCCGAAGCGTCTCACCTTTGTATGCGCCCGTCCGGAGCTTGCGCCATGCCTTGTCCTTGTCGAAGCGAAATCCGAGGGCGCGGTCGGATGTAATGTCACACCTGTTTTTTACATTTCCGACTCGGAAGGAAATACCACCGAAAAGATGAAAGCCGTTTACGGCGGAGGAAGTATATGACGGAAGAAAAAACACAGACTAAACTCGAAAATGCTCTGTATCTCGTGGGCACTCCGATAGGAAATCTGTCGGATTTGAGTCCGCGCGCTCTCGATACGCTCGCCGCCGCCGACTTTGTCGCCGCGGAGGATACGCGCAACAGCGGCAAGCTGCTTGCTTATTTCGGAATAAAAAAGCCGCTTATCAGCTACTACGAGCACAACAAGAGAGAAAGAGGACAGATAATCTGCGATAAAATTCTCGCAGGGGAAAGCTGTGCTCTCGTCACCGATGCCGGAATGCCCGCAATTTCCGACCCGGGAGAAGACATCGTTGCGCTCTGCGCCGAGCTCGGAATAAAGGTTTACGCAGTTCCCGGCCCGAGCGCGGTTGTCACCGCCGCCGCTCTCTCGGGACTCCATGTCGGAAGATTCTGCTTTGAGGGCTTTTTGTCGACAAACAGAAACGAGCGGAACGCCCACCTTGAGAGCCTTAAAAACGAAAAACGCACGATGATATTTTACGAAGCGCCGCACAAGCTCAAAAAAACGCTTTCCGACCTGTACTCCGCTTTCGGCGACAGAAAAATATCGCTTTGCAGAGAGCTCACCAAGATTTACGAAGAAGTAATCCGCACGACTCTCGAAAAAGCGGTGTCGCTTTACGAAGAATCCGAGCCGAAAGGCGAATTCGTGCTCGTGCTTGAAGGCGCTTCCGAAAGCGCCGAGGCTCATTTCTGGGACAATATGAGCATAGAGGAGCATGTGGCATACTACGAAAATACGGGAATGAAAAAGGGCGACGCGGTAAAGGCGGCGGCGAAGGACAGAGCTGTTCCGAAAAGCGAAATATATTCCGCGGTATGCGTAAAATAGGCAAAATCGGCTCGACTATTGCATTTTGCCCCAAGTTGCTGTATAATATAAAATACAGATAATATTTCTTCGGAAGGAGAAACAAATGAAAAAGAATTATCCGCTTTACGACACTACATTCATCGAGAATATGCGCTCTTTGGTCGAAAATTCTGCAGAAAAATTCGGCGATAAGCTTGCACTTTCATATAAACTCAAGCCCTCCGACAAAGAGGTCGTCAATAAGACCTATAACGAATTCCGAAAGGATGTCAGAGCCATAGGAACCGCTCTTGTAAAGCACGGCTTCAGAGAAAAAGCCGTCGCTCTTGTGGGCGAAAACTCCTATCTTTGGTGCTGCTCTTTCTTTGCGATAATGGCGATAGGCTCGGTTGTCGTGCCGGTCGATAAGGAGCTTGCGCCCGAGGATATCGCGGGCATCATCAATAAATCCGAATGCGAAGCCGTCATTTTCGGCAAAACCGCGGACGCGAAGATTGCACAGATGCGCGATGCGCTCTCAACGGTCAAGGAATACTATTCGATAAGCGAAGAATCGTCCGTCGCGGGAGCTTCTCCGCTTGCCGTGCTCATTGATGAGGGCGACGCTGCTTTCATCGCAGGCGATAACTGCTACTACGACTATGAGATTGATGCCGACAAGCTCGCTTCGATAGTGTTCACATCCGGCACTACCGGCAAGGGCAAGGGAGTTATGCTCTCGCAGAACAACATCGGCAAGGATATGACCTGCGGAATGTATAATTTCGCCATTTCCGAGAAAACGCTTCATGTTCTGCCGCCGCATCACACATTCGGCTCGACCGTAAACTATGTGGGACACCTTGCACAAGGCGTTCAGATATATATTTCAAGCGGCTTGAAATATGTCAGTGAGGAAATTAAAGAGCAACAGCCGACACATCTTATTCTCGTGCCCGCGTTCGTCGAGGTAATGTATAAAAAGATATGGACTACCGCCAAAAAGAGCGGCAAGGACGGACTTTTGCGCGCGATGATGGGAGTATCGAATTTTGCCAGAAGATTCGGTCTTGATGTCAGAAGAAAGATGTTTGCAAGCGTTCTTTCCGCGTTCGGAGGGAAGCTTGAATTCATAATCTGCGGCGGCGCAAAGCTCGATGATGATATTATAAAAACCTTTGATGCAATAGGCATCACCATACTCAACGGCTACGGCATAACCGAATGCGCTCCGCTCATTTCCGCAAACAGAAACAAATATCAGAAAAAAGGCAGTGTCGGCACACCGATTATCGGTTGCGAGGTCAAAATTGCAAATCCCGACGAAAACGGCGAGGGAGAAATCTGCGTCAAGGGCCCGAATGTAATGCTCGGCTATTTCAAGGACAGCGAAGCGACCTCCGCCGCATTTGACGAAGAAGGCTTCTTCAGAACGGGCGACTACGGCAAGCTCGACGACGAGGGCTGGATATATATTACGGGAAGACTTAAAAATCTCATTATTCTTTCAAACGGCAAGAATGTCTATCCCGAGGAAATCGAAGCCGATATCGCAAAAATTCCGGGCGTTGCGGAGGTAGTCGTTTATGCGGGCGAAAGCTCTCTGCAAAACGATAAAATTCTCATCGTCGCGGAAATCTATCCCGACGCCGCCGCTCTTGAAGAAAACGGCGTAACGGACAAAAAGAAATATTTTGAAGACGAGATAAAGAAGCTCAACGCAAAAATGCCGCCTTACAAAGCGGTCAAGCGCGTAAAGCTGAGAAATTCGGAATTTGAGAAAAACACATCAAAGAAAATTATGCGTTTTGCGATAGACAAAAAAATAGACTGAAAAGAGGAATGAATGTGAATCATTCGATAGAAAACGAAAGCATAAAGCTCACGGTTGCCGAAAAGGGCGCCGAAATGCAGTCGATATTCTATAAAAAGACCGGCAGAGAATATCTGTGGCAGGGCAATCCCGATATATGGGCAGGCAGAGCATACAATCTGTTCCCCACCTGCGGAAAAATGGCTCAAAACAAATATATTCTCGACAATAACACCTACGAGATGAATCCGCACGGCTTCGCCAGAAGGCAGAACTTTATGCTTACCGATATGCAGGAGCACCAGATGACCTTTACGCTTTTGGCAAACGGCGAAACACTCAAGTCGTACCCGTTTATGTTTGAATTTGCGGTGACATACACTCTCTCCGGAGACTGCGTAATTGTGAGCTACGAGGTCAAAAACTGCGACACAAAGACGATGCTCTTTGCGATAGGCGGTCACCCCGGCTTCAATGTTCCGCTCGGCGAGCGTGAAGTTTTCGAGGACTGCTATCTCGAATTTTACAGAGAATGCGAGCCGATGGAATATGTTATGGACAGTGACGGATATTTTACCGGCAAGATGAGAGAATTCCCGCTCCGCGGCGGCAGAATCGTCAATCTTTCTCACAAAATGTTCGACAACGACGCGATATTCTTGACCGATGTATGCGACGGAGTCACTCTCAAGTCTTCGCGCAACAAGCACTTTGTCCATGTCTCGTTTACCGGAATGAAGTGCCTCGGAATCTGGCATAAGCCGAAGCTTGCGGCTCCCTATGTCTGCATTGAGCCCTGGACGAGTTGTCCCGTGGTAAACGGAAATGTGATAGATTTCAGAGATAAGCCGTATAATATCGAGCTTGCGGCAGGCAAAACCTACAAAACCGCGATGTCAATTACAATAGGATGAAAAGAGTTATTACGGCGTTATTATCCATATTGATATCAGTGTCGGCATTTGCGGTATTTTCCGTAAATGCCGCTTTCGCTTCCGGCTCATGCGGAAGCAACGCAAGCTGGGAATTTAACGGAGAAACGGGTTTACTCACGATAAGCGGAAACGGAAAAATGGACGATTTTTCAAATTCGGAAGCCGTTCCGTGGAAGGACTGTATTTCCGATATAAAAGAAGTGATAATAACCGGAGATATAGAAAACATCGGAGCAAACGCGTTCTCGTTCTGCACGGCGCTTTGCAAGGTAACTATGCCAAGCAGCGTGAGCGCTATCGGAATTCACGCTTTTGAGTTTTGCCTCTCACTTTCGTCTTTAGAACTTCCGGCAAAGCTTACCGAGATAAGCCATTACGCGTTCTGGTGCTCGGGACTTGAGAGTGTAATTATCCCCGAGGGAGTTGTGTCAATCGGGCATTATGCTTTTCAGGCAAACTCAAAGCTCAAAAGCCTTGTTCTGCCTTCAACGCTTGCATACATTGACGGACTTGCATTCGCGGATTGCTACGCTCTTAAGGATGTGTATTTCTGCGGAAGCAGAGAGGCCTTCGGTAAAGTTGAAATCGGCAAGCCGAATATATCTTTCGGTATAACAGTCACCCACAGCGATAAGCATTTCTACAAAAGCGCGGAAGATGAAAGATGTATGGTCTGCAACGCCTTGCGTGAGCAACAGGAAATCTCAGACGGCGGCGATACTCCGGCATTCACAGCAGGCGATATCGACAAAAACGGTACACTTGACGCCGACGACGCGATTTATCTTCTTTATCATACATTTTTCAGCGAAAAATATCCCGTATCACAGCCCTGCGACTTCGACAAAAGCGGCACAGTCGATGGCGACGACGCGATATATCTTTTGTATCACATATTTTTCAAGGATAAATTTCCGATATAGCATAACGGGCAAAGCTTGAGCGGACAAAGCGCAGTCCGAAATCAAACGGGCGTAATCACATATTGTAAACACATGGCGGCGGAGAAAAACTCTGCCGCCATAATTTACTCCTGTTCGCGTACAGAAACGCACAAGATTCTTTGTCATAAGTTAGCTAATATAAATCAAATATGAAAAACATCTTGCGTTTGCAAGAATAACAGTAGCCGTTGAATATACGCAAGCATAGCAAACGCTTTATCCGCTAAGCGTGCATCTGTCAAGCGTGCATCTGTCAAGCGTGACAAATCGCATTTCGAATACCAAGCGAGGAAGCAATTTCATCTTCAAGCGT